>PAHQ01000050.1 GCA_002705125.1 Verrucomicrobiales bacterium
CTGGATTTTGCGAACTGGTTGGTTTCGGTGGACAACCCGTTGCCGCCCCGGGTCCTGGCGAATCACCTCTGGGATAAATTGTTCGGTGAGGGGTTAGTGCGCACCATGAACGATTTTGGGGTGAGGGGTGAGCGTCCAGTCCACCCGGAGCTGCTCGATTGGCTTGCCACCGATTACCGGAGGTTGGGATGGAGTCGTAAGAAGATGATCGAAACGATTGTGACGTCCGCGACCTATCAGCAAGCGTCCGCCCATCGCGAGGAGCTTCGCGAGATCGATCCTACCAACAAGTTGCTAGCGCGCCAGAACCGGTTTCGGGTGGAAGCGGAGATCGTGCGCGATCTTTGCCTCTCGGTGTCCGGACTTCTCTCGGACAAATTCGGCGGGCCTAGCGTCTTCCCGCCGCTGCCTGCGGGGGTGGCGGCTTTGAGTTATTCCAACAAGTTCAAATGGAAGGCGAGCGAGGGAGAAAATCGATACCGCCGCGGCCTCTACACCTTTTTCAAGCGGACCGCACCGCATCCCAATCTGATCACCTTCGACTGTCCGGATTCGAACACTACGAACGTGCGCCGGAGAACCTCGAACACACCGCTTCAGGCCCTCACCATGTTAAACAACGAGGTCTTTGTCGAAGCGTCGCGGGCCTTTGCCAGGCGCCTCCTCGAGATGGAGGCCGCCAGCGACGATCAACGCATGCAGCAGGCGCTGCGTCTCTGCATCGGGAGAGAGCCCGTGGAGGCCGAGACCGCACGATTCGTTGACCTACTGGAGAATGGCCGCACCTACTACCGCGCACATCCCGAGAGTGGGAAGAAGCTGATTGGCAAGTACCTGCCCGACGGCGTCGCTACTCCTGAGGCGGCCGCTTGGGTTGCGGTGGCGCGCACCGCCCTTAACCTCGACGAATTTATGACCCGAGAATAGCTATGCATCATCGACAAGATATCGACATTCAGGCCGAGTTGGAACTCACCCGGCGCTCGTTTTTCAACACCGCCGCCAGCGGGGTGGGGGGCATTGCGCTGGCCAGCCTTCTCCAGCAGGACGGACTCCTCGCCACCTCGGCCGCGCCAAACCCGCTCGCTCCCAAGAGCCCTCATTTCCCTAGCAAAGCCAAGAACTGCATTTTCTTCTTTATGGCGGGCGCGCCATCCCAGATCGATCTCTTCGATCCCAAGCCGAAGTTGAACGAACTGCATGGGCAGGTCCTGCCGGAGTCCATGACCAAGAACGTGCGGTTCGCGTTCATCAACAAGAACTCCAAGCTCTTGGGATCGAGCCGGACCTACAAGAAGTACGGTCAGTGTGGAATGGAGTTTTCTGACCTCTTGCCGCACCTCGGGTCCTGCGCGGACGACCTCCTCATGGTGCGCTCGCTCCACTCCGAGCAGTTCAATCACCACCCCGGGCAGCTCATGATGCAATGCGGGCGGGGAACGTTTGGCCTTCCCTCCATGGGCTCCTGGCTCACCTACGGTCTCGGCAGCGAATCGCAGAACCTTCCGGGATACGTGGTGCTCTCTAGCGGGGTTGGATCCAGCGGCGGTGCTACGCTCTGGCAATCGGGGTTCCTTCCGAGCACTCACGCCGGTGTTTTGTTCCGCGAGCAGGGGGAGCCTGTCTTAAACTTGGCCAATCCTGACGGCCTCCCGCCCGAACTGCAGCGTGCCTCCCTAGATACCCTGCGCGATGCAAACCAGCAACGCCTCGAGCTCATGCGCGATCCCGAGATCGCCAGTCGCATCGCCAGCTATGAGCTGGCCTACCGCATGCAGAGCTCCGCTCCCGAGCTCATTGACTTTTCGAGCGAGTCGAAAGCGACCCTCGAGGCCTACGGAGTCGAGCGTGACGATCCTCCCAATGGAGGTCGCGGCAAGTCCGGAAATACCGCGCAAAGTTTCGGGCGCAACTGCCTCCTCGCCCGCCGAATGGTGGAACGTGGGGTGCGGTTTGTGAATGTGATCTACGCCTCGTGGGATCATCACGGCAATATCGACAAGGAGCTCCCCTACAACGCAGCAGTGGTTGATCAGCCGATTGCCGCGCTGATCAAGGACCTCAAGGAGCGTGGCATGCTCGAGGACACCATGGTGGTCTGGGGATCGGAGTTTGGGCGCACCCCTCTCGGCCAGGGTGACGGAAGCAAGTCTTCCGGGCGCGACCATCATCCTTTCGCCTTCACGATGCTCATGGCCGGGGGCGGCATCAAAGGTGGCCAGGTCTACGGAGAGAGCGACGAGTTCGGATGGGGCGTCGAGGACAAACCGGTCCACATCAACGACCTCCATGCCACCATGCTCCACTGTTTCGGTCTGGAGCACGAACAACTGACCTACCGTTTCCAGGGCCGCGATTTCCGCCTTACTGATGTGGGTGGCAATGTGATCAAGGACTGGCTCGCATAGTTGGCGTACTATGAGATGCGTTCTGCGGGTTGGGTTCCTTCGCATACGATGACAGCGGTATCGATCTCAGGTGCTGCTCCCGGCTCCCCGTCAGACGTCCAAGTAAGAAAAGCGGGCAAGCAATGAATTCGGAGCGCAACACCTCGGATAAGTTCCAAGGCTCTCGGCAGTCAACACCGCGCCCGACAACAAGCGCACCGACAACTATCATTCGCTCTTGGATGAAGAACACTCAACTAACCGACCAATTACAAAATCCTTTAACCAACTAATTCATGAATGGGCTTGATACCTTGATCAACTAGATAATGAGGTCTGCCGCTAGAATCACGAACGGTCGCGTTATTCATATCAATGCCTATGTTGTGATAAAGAGTTGCAAAAACTTCCTGAAATTTTACAGGCCTTTCGATGGGCTCTTCGCCCCTAGAATTTGTGGCACCAATAACCTGACCAGTATTCATGCCGCCTCCTGCCATCAAGCAAAAATTAGCTTTAGGCCAGTGGTCTCGACTGTTTTTAGCATTTATTTTTGGGGTCCTGCCGAATTCTCCCCACATTACTATAGATACGTCATTTAAAAGGCCTCGTTCGCTCAGGTCATTGATTAACGCGCTCAGTCCTTGATCTAAAAGCGGAAATTCTTCCCTCGATCTAGGGAAGTTCATTCCATCTCCTCCATGCCAGTCCCATCTACTATAATTAAGTGAGACGACCCTTGCTCCAGCCTCTACTAATCTTCTTGCGACAAGGAAGTTGCGAATCATTTTTGGAGCTCCATCTCTTTGGTATTTAGGATCATTGACTCCATAACGATCTGCAATTTTGGGATCCTCTTTTGAAATGTCTAGTGCATTAGCGAGGCCACTATCCGAGAGTATTTCAAGAGCNTGCTTATTATAACTATCAAGGCCGCTCATNTGTCCGGTGGCGTCAGCGTCTCTTCTCATCTGATCAACAGATAATCGAAGATTCTCACGATCCATCAGCCTTTCCAAAGACATGCCTTTCAATGTAAGGCTTTTAGCTTTGGAGTTAGGATCCTTATCGACTAACCCCATTGGACCGTGTTCCATGCCAATGAATCCACCTGTTCCAGCTTCACCCCATGTTCTGTTACCGGTTGGATACATCAAAGATACGTTTGCAGGCATTCCTGGATTAGATCCTTGAACTTTTGACACCCATGATCCGAATGACGGCCACCCACCTGCCGGACTCTGAGAGTTTTTTTTGTGTCCTGTCATACATTGATAACAATCATGAGCACCGTCAGAATCAGAGATAGATCGGACTATGGCAAATTTGTCTGCAATTTTTGCAAGCTTTGGAAAATGTTCGCAGATTTGTATTCCTGGGACGTTCGTTCCTATTGGACGAAATTCTCCTCGTATTTCAGATGGCGCATCTGGTTTCATGTCAAACATGTCCAAATGAGAAGGGCCTCCTGGCAAATAGATGTTAATTATTGATTTATGCGAAGATGAGGAGCTTGATTTTGACTCCATGGCCAAGACTTGGTCCAAGCTTAGGCCTCCTGCAGCCATGCCGCCAACTTTGAGAAAATTTCTTCTCGAGTATCCGTCACAATGAGTCGATTGCTTGTCTGAATTTCCGAAAATATCTAGCATTATTTCCTAAAGCTAATAGTTAACTAACATTAAATTAAGCGCAGTTCTTTATAAATGCCAAGCTTTCCCGAAGATTTTTTTACATTTTATCTGGAGGGTAAATGCCCAAGAGCTCAAGTCCATGTTTTAGCACTCTTGATGTCGATTCGCACAATGCTAGCCTTGTATTTCTGGTTTTTCCTTCCGTGCTTAGGACTGGACATTGCTCGTAGAAAGAGTGGAAGCTTTGTGCCAGCTCATACAGGTACGTAGCTAGAAGGTTGGGTCTGTAATCATTCATAACCTCAGGAATAATTTCTGCATACTGGCAGAGTTTGATTCCAATTGCTCTTTCTGAATCATCAGTGATTTCGAAATTTTCTAAGTCTGTATCAGCGGTTTCATCTATCTTTCTGAAGATTGATCTAGTTCTTACGTATGCATTTATCATGTAAGGGGCTGTGTTTCCCTGAAGTGATAGCATTTTGTCCCAAGAGAAAATATAATCACTTACTCTTGACTGAGATAACTCAAAATATTTTACGGCACCGAGACCTATTTTTTCAGAGACTTCTTTTTTCTCTTCCTCATTTAAGTTAACACTTTTTTCATCAACAACTGATTTAGCTCTTTGAATTGCTTCATCTAGAACGGAACTCAAATCTGGAACTGACCCTTCGCGAGTTTTGAATGGCTTCCTGTCAGTGCCTAATATTTTTCCAAATGAAACGTGTTCCAAATTGGTGTTAATTTTGCGTTGTCTAGAAACTTCAAATAACTGTCTAAAGTGAAGTGACTGTCTATCGTCAACAACATATAGAATTCTTTCAGCACCTAATTCATTGATTCTGTAGTCTATTGTAGCTATGTCAGTGGTTGCATAATTAAATCCCCCATCTTTCTTTCTGATCATACAAGGGACCGGAGTCCATTGACTGTCTCGGTTGACAAGTAAAGGATCGTTCTTTGGTTCAAGTTCATTTTTAGAGAAGATGCAAACAGCATCGTCACTGATTTCAGCTATGCCGGTAGAGAGTAGTTCATCAACTAATGGTCCAAGCTGATCATGGTAAAAGGATTCCCCTAGAGTCAGATCAAATTTTATTGCAAGACGGTCGTAAATCTTTTGAGCCTCAGAGAGTGTTATTTCCTTAAACTGATTCCATAATTTTATGCTTTCATTATTACCTGACTGAAGTTTTACAGTTTCATCTAAGCAAGCATTTTTGACCTTTGGATCAGATTCAAATTGTTCTTTTATAAGTTGATACAATCTTAGTAACTCCTTGATTGGGTCTTCATTAAATGCGGTTTCATTAAGTTCATGTTTCCAGCCATATATCACCTGCCCAATAGGCGTCCCCCAATCTCCAATATGATTATCGCTAATTACATCATGACCCAAAAAATTAGCTACTCTTTGAAGGCAGTCACCAATGATCGTGCTTCTTATGTGCCCGATGTGCATAGGCTTTGCAATGTTTGGTGAGGAGAAATCTATAAGTATTTTTTCTGGTCGCAGAGTTTTTTCCACACCCACTCGATCTGATGAAAGAATTTCCCTTATTCTTAAAAGTATTGTTGATTCGTGAATTTTAAAATTAATAAATCCAGGCCCTGCAATTTCTGGGTCATTAGATATGTCACTGACGTCAATTTCTTTTATGATTTCGAGGGCAAGGTCTCTGGGAGATATTCCAAATTTTTTTGCCAGTATCATTGCGGCATTAGTTTGATAATCGCCGAACCTTGTATCTGCGGCAGCTGACACTGTTCCCTTAAAGTTTGACGGTAAATTCTCTTTCCCAATTTTGACTAGTGCGGTGTTTAAGCGTTCGCTTAGCTGTTCAGTAATTGTTATCATTTTGGGGTCAATTCTCGAAAATTTAATTATTATGAGTTTCTATTACTTTTAATATATCAGTGTTGCTCGTCGCATTGAGTAATCTTTCGCGAATGTTTCCTTTTGTAAAAAATCTAGCAATTGTGGCTAGGGTTTGAAGGTGTTTGTTATCGTTGCAGGTTGGTATTAGAAAAAGAATTACAAAATTGACTGGGTTATTATCAATTGATTCAAAGTCTATACCCTCCAGAGATCGTCCGAATATCATTAAAGTGCTATCAACNGCATCTGAATTGACATGNGGTATTGCNACTCCAGANCCGATGCCGGTTGTGGTTTTGTCCTCCCTTTTAATTAGATCTCTAATNGTNTCNGATTTTTTTTCAAGAGGAAGGAAATTATTCTCGCATAAATGATTGATTAATTCTTTNATGGCTTCCTGATTGCTGCTGGAGCGCATTTCGGGAATTATTCTTTCTTCTCCAAGAAGTTTAGCCAGATCCATCGACATATTTGTGCAGGAGTTAAGAGTTAATTGTTGGGTGGCTTAATTTTTGTATTTGGAATCAAGAGAATTAGTAGCAAGGGTTCCATTAATTGCGACAAGATTTTCAGTCAAGAGATTTCAAGGGAGTAAATTGTTTATTAAAGAGCTGCCTGTCCTATTTAAAGCGGTTGTGCTGCATCTTTAACTGGAAATTTTATATCTTGATATTCTGATGGTATTTCAAATTTATCGGGCACTATGTTTTTTAATATTTGTTCAGTTGAACTTTGTTTACCTTTTAGTATCCATTCCCATAGATGATATTTCATCTTTTTAAATACGCTCGGAAAACTATCACTAACATTTGTTGTGCATTGAGGATCATTTTTTAAATCATATAATCTATGAGTATAACCTCCCGATAATGGGGTGAATACAATCTTCCAATTTTCTGTTCTAAGGCAACGTTCTTTGCTCAGAATTAAAGTCTTTTGATGTTCCGGTTTAATCACAATGTGAAAATTGAAGTCTTTATCCACATAGGTAAGATTATCAAGTGATGGTATTTCTAGTGCTTTATACTTGCCTGTTCTTTTTTTTAGAAAAGGAAAAGCTGATTCACCATAGAATGATAGATTTAAATTGGTTTCTTTTTCATTAATGTATGGAGACAGGTTGACTCCTTCAAAGTTTGATTCACTTTTGCCTACGGCAAGATTTAATAAGGTTGGAGTGATGTCGATATTTCTTACGATGTTGTTAATCTTTTTTGGTTTCTTTCCAGGGACATAAAGAATACATGGGACTAGATTTCCTTGGTCTCCTCCGTTGAAACTTACTCCGTGAGTTAAGGTTGTGTTAGGTTCAAAAAGATCCTCTCCATGGTCTGAAGTTATGAGAATAATGGTGTTGTCCATTAACTTTTCGTCTTCTAGTGTTTTTAGAACTTTACCAACGCAATCATCAAACCTACTTACGCATCCGTCATACAGGTCAATAATATGTTGCTTCTCTTTGGTGTTGTAGGAGTAGTAATTTTCATCCCAAGAAGAACTTCTTATGAATTCGTTTGGGTCGAAGTGGACTTGGTATTTGTTGGGACCTTTGTAATTTGGGTTAGTCCATTTTTCGTAATAAGGATAAGGAGCGTGGTAGGCGAAATGGTTGCAGCCAGTGAATACGGTGTAGAAGAAAGGTTTTGATTTGTTTTTTCTGGTTTTTATTTTTGTGATTACTCTATCAGTAACAATTTCAGCTCTCAAATAATGAGCAAAGGATTCTAACTTTGGAAATAACCAATACCCGAATTCATTATCAAAGTACATTGGTATAACAGGATGAGATAGGTAGACTGCTTGGCTTAACCAGATTCTAAAAGAATCAAATTCCGAAACTTGGACGTTTTCAAAGCCCATAGGAACTTCATTAAATATGGCGCTGCACCAGTCACCAATAACTGCAGTTTCATAACCCGAGTCTTTCAGTATTTTAGGTAGAGTAGTCGATTGATTGTTAACTTTGGTGACACTTTTCTTAGAGGGAAACATTTGTCTTACTCCGTGAGTGTGGGGATATTGAGAGCTCATAAATCCTATCATTGATTCCAATGTCGAGCCTATAGGGGTAAAGCATTTGGTGAAATTTTGTGATTTGGATTCGAGCTTATCTATATTTGGTGATGTTGCTCGGTAGTATCCATTACAAGATAAGTGATCCGGACGTAAGGAGTCCGAGGCTAAGATGATAATATTCGGTCTGCTTGATTCTTTTGGTAAGTTTGCCTTGATCAAAATAATACTCGCCCAGAAGGCTAAAAATAAGGCTGAGCCAATTAATAAAAATTTCTTCTGGATTCTGAATGAGATGACTAGTTGGAGTGCTTTGGACAAGTGCCTTAACCAGAACATTGCTACCGCACATAATATAATGATGGGAACTCCATTTAATAACGTCCAAAGTGTTATTGATTTAAGCGTGCCGGGAGCGTTAGGCATAATCTCAAATTGCCATTCTGGCATCCATTGTGCTATGAAATAAGGTTTGAAAACCATCATTCGGATGAACAGAGCAAGTAGGCTCAAAGACATTAATAATAAGGTTCTCCAGATGATCGAAATTCTGCTTAGGTGGTTGTTTCCAATCCAGAATTTGATGATTGGGAAAAGTACAAGTACATAGCAAAGTGATACAACTAGATAACCTCGGAGTAAGGCAAGTGTTCCAAATAGAAGATAAATTCCGTGATCTTTGATGGCTCCATCTGCGAATGAGCTGTTAACAGATTTAGCTTGGTTGAGCAACATGCTGCAGCTTATTAGGAAAAGAACCATATGAAACACGCATACAGTTAAAGTTATCCATAAGAGAATGGATACCTTTCTAAATTGTTCTTTCTTTTGATCGGTATGTTTCATTTCGATCATCGTACCTTTTTCAAATAAGGAAGGATGTTCAATTTAAATCCATCATCATTACAAGTAATTCAGGAAATTAATATGCATTTTCTGATGAAAATCTGGCAAAAATGATTAAACTAATATTGATATATATTATATATCAAAGTGTTAGGATGACAAATGACCTTTATGAGGCCCCTAAAAAGTCTGTATGCTCAAAAATTTTGAGTATGGCTAACTTGTCCTGGATTGTAGGGCTGCTCTGTCTCTCGGTGCCGTACAATGTGTGCTGGAGTCTAGGTAATGGAAACTTTGGGTATGATATTTTAAATACAATTTATTTTGCAGCTCTTGGAATTTTTCTGTTTAGATTCCCAGTTGTCTTAGAAAAAAATTCAGAGTCGAAAGCAAAACCTAACAAATCTGTAGATTATCTAAATATATCTTTCCATTTACTGATTATAATACTCCTCGCGGGATTAGCTTATTTTAATCTTAGCCCAAAATTATATTTACTAGTCCTTTGTTTATTTAGTGTTTTTTATTGGTCTGTTTTGGTGCTGCCGATTCTGAAATCTTTGTCTGTTTCCAAAGAGTTATTGATCCGAAAGGCACTTAAATCTTCATGGGAATTCAATGGTATATTTTGGATCACCTTATTAATCATTCTATTGTTTTGCGATCTCTATGCGTTGTTATCTATTGAGAGTGATAATACGATTGAGTTTATTGGATCTCTTTTAAACAGGATAGCGACTCAGATTGTTTGTGTTCTGGGTTTGCTTTTTGCATTCAATGCGATAATCAATCTTACTCCTCGTTACCTAAGGTTGTTGATTTACCAACTCTTCTCACTGATACCATTTTTGGTAATTGCGGATTTTTTACTCAAGCAATATTGGAACCAGTCTTTGTTGACGATAATTAATCTTCTTACCTCTTCAGGTTCCATTGACTTAGAAAAAGAGATAGCGGCATCAGGTATCGCCTTAAGTTTAATGCAGCTTAGTATAATAATCATTCTTACAGCAATGTTGGCTTTGCTCGTTTATTGGTTGTTACATTGGTGTTCACGCTTAATCAAATTTAGGATCAATAACGGGTTTGTTTTTACTGCTTCACTAATCTGTTGGCTATTCGTCGTGACTGAATCTGGATTAAGTCATTTTTATAAAAGAACCGAGCAATGGCAGAGGCAGTATAAACTTTATGGTGCTCACATCGGTTTTTTTGCGCCTCCTTCTGGCTTTGAGAAGATGGATATAAGTTTCCGTGATTTGTCCTCGGATTCTAATAAAGATGACTTGCTGAATTCTTTGGAAGATTCGCCAGAATTTATTAAGCCAGACATTTATGTTTTTATGATTGAGAGCTGGAGATCAGATTCGATTACTCCAGAAGTGGCGCCTTTCTTGAGCAAGTTTAAGAGAGAAGAGTGCCAAGACCTTGGAAGAACCTATGCAGGATCAAATTGCACCCCACTTTCATGGTTTTCAATGTTTCATAGTAAATTAGCTATTCATTGGAGTGATTCTTTGAAGAAAGCTAATCAGAGCTCTAGCTATGAGGGAGCTTATCCGATGAGAGTTCTAAAAAAACTTGGTTATGAGATTCAAGTTAGAGCTGTTTGTGATTTGAGATATAGAAATCTAGGTTCTTTAAATTTTGGCAATGATCACGTCTTAGTCGATCACTTGTCACATTATACTGAAACTAATAATAAGCCTGAACATATCTCTGAAAGAGAAAAGCTAGTCATGGGACATCAGCGTGAGTATTTAGACAGTGACCCGAATTCTCCGCAATTTCATTTTACTGCGCTCGATTCCCCTCACTACAACTACTACTGGCCAGCTGATTTTGATCAACTTCATGTCGATTGCGCTAATGATATACCAGTTAAGNTAAACCCTAGTAANGATATTNTTGGNGATGTGNTTAGGAGGTACGAAAATGCAGTGCACTGGGTTGATTATGCTATTGAGGAATTTGTCGACTTTTTAAAATTTAAGGGCACGTACGATAATAGTGTAATCATAATAACTGGTGATCATGGTGAAGAATTCCAGGAAGAAGGAAGTTGGTTTCATTGCTCATCACTAAATAGGTTTCAGACAGAGGTTCCAATAATAATTAAGTGGCCAAAATGGGTTGAAGATACCCCATCTCACACAAATGTTAGTCATTATGACATAATGCCAAGTGTATTAGATCTAATAGGATTAGAGTCAAAATTTTATGATAAGCTCGCGGGGCAATCTGTTTTGCTATATGATGATTCTCCTCGTGAAGTGGTTCTTTCAACTGTGCATCGTGGGGAATCAGGAATAGGTTTTTGCCTCGTGGGTAACAAGAGTAAAGTTAAGTTCTCCTTCCCTGGACCTTGGAGTACAGACGCTCCCGATCAGTTAGTAGTCAGTGAATATTCAGATATTCTGGATCGCCCGTTTGATTTCAGGCAAGAGATNGGAGAGATGACCCATGCTGATTATATTAGGAAAAAGTTTCCTCAGTCTAGTGGGCGATTCTTTGAGCGTTTTGAGAAACATTGAATTATTTCTTAATCTCAATATTTAGACGTGCACTAAAAATAAGGCCTGGGTCTCCTCGTTCCTTAAGTGTTCTGTGAATTTCAGATACAGATCGATTTATTTTTCCCTCAAAAATTATTTTATCCTTGTGATGCACTGATATGGGTTCATTAAAATCAACCATGTCATCATTAAGCATGATTTCAATTTTGGAGACTTCAGCGATATCATGAATGTCTATTCTTTGATTCTTTCTAGAGGCTGTAATTAACTGCCTGNCTTTGATTTGATCCTTTGGGAGTGATAGCCAATAGCTTCTCTTGTGTGTAACATCATCTTGTTGCCAAACAATATGATTAGGAATTCTACTTCTCGTGTATTTTGCCATCCAGGGAACAGCAATGCTATCTTCAAGATTCATCCAATGCCCTTTACCTTCATGTATTTTAATGAAATGAATATATCCTTTAGGATCTTTTTCTTGAAGCTTCGCAAGTTCATTGCCCCAGGATGCGGCGATTTTATTTCTTCTGTAACTTTTATCGTTTTCTCCCACCTGTAAGGCAAATGGNAAATTTCTCAGACCTTTAGGAGTAGATTCATTCGGGTGGCCGGCCATCATTGCGGCNGCAGCAAAGCGGTCACACATTCTTGGAGCGAGTTGGTAAACTCCATCGCCTCCAGCTGAGTAGCCCATAAGGTACACTTTTTCTGGATTAACTTTTTTAAAGACAATTAGGTTTTCAATTAATCTATCAAACATTGGGTCAATATGGCCTTGATGCCAAAGGTTCCACGTATTCGTTGGTGCTCTTGGACAAAGGTATATGCCTTCTTTTGGTTTATATAAGCGCATTTGGTTTCTCCACTGACCATCGTTTACTTGTGCAGGTGCTCCTCCTCCTCCATGCATTGAAATGTAAAGACTTCTTCCTCCTTCTGGCATTTCTCCAAAAACTAAGTAATCAAACTTCATCTTTTTTCCATCGAGTGAAATTATTTTTTGTTCCATTTCTTTTGCCCGAGAGGCCTTGATAGAAGATGCATGATCTTCCCAAAGAATTTTTTTTGCTATCTGCGCCTCTTCTTTGCTAATTGGTGCGATAGCGAATTCATTTTCTATGATTGGAGACCTGTTAGTCTCTGCCAGAGATAGCCATTCTTTAAGGGAGCCTATTGTATCCTTATCCGCATGAGCGGATGCAATGAAGGAGATCAAATTAATAAGATATAGTAGGGTTTTCATGATTAATTTATATTGTTAGGTTCTATATNTTTTTCCATTTTGTAGTGTGGAATTCCTACTTCGTGGAATCTATCCCCNACTTTAGTGTATCCTAAACGCTCGTAGAAACCAATTACAGGTTCTCTAGCATGGAGTATTATTTGGCTGAAATCCTCTTTCTTTGCAAAGGTTTCTGAAAAGATAACTAAATTTCTTCCGATCCCTTGGTTCTGATATTCTGAATGCACAGCGACCTGCTGCATTTTTGTAGTACTCTCGTCAATGGCTTTAAATTGTAGATAAGCGATGATATGGCCTTCCTTCGATTTACCGACGATGTGAATAAAATTTTTCTCTTCCTCCAAGTTTTGATCATAGAGGCTCATTCCGAGAGGCTTCCTAAGAATAACATCTCTTAATTGACATGCCTCTTTGTAATAGAGTGTGTCGTGAGTCGTTGCTAAGAAGAGTGTTTCCAAGATGATAACTTGTGCTAATATTTTAACCTGTTTCAGGCATAAATGTAGGCATCGTGATTCCATTCATTGGGGGACAATCTCCGAGGACTTGGCAAAGGTGCATTTCACAATTTCGTGCGCCCCATTGATATAATGTTTTCACCAATTCTCCCTCATGAACTGGAATAAGGAATACTGGGGTGTTTCCACGATGTCTTGAGTCAAGCTCATGATAGATTAGAGATTCAGCATGGTTGATATCCCTCATTATTCCGGGTCCTAACATTTTACTTCCATTACTATTTATGGAGCACAAAAACCCTTCAATTTTTCCTGAGGTTGACTCAAAAACTGAAACGCCCCAATANCCGGAATCGTTTTTCACAAAATACTCGTAATCACCCTTTCTCTTAATTCCATTGAGTTCAAATTCTAGTTCAGCGATTTGAGGAATGTCATCAATAGTTGCATCTCGGACTAATTTTATTCCTTCTGGTGGTTTTTGTAGTAATCCGTTCTCAGGTACATCAAGAATCATGTCTTGGAAAGTCATGCGAGGAACAAATCCTCGTCTAGTGTATAGCGAAAATGAATCTAAATTCATCGCGCTTGAGACGAGCCTTACTGGAAGATTTTTTTCAAATGCGATATTAATGATTTGATCAAGAATCATTTTAGCAACTCCCTTGCCAAAATAATCTGGGTGGGCGTTCATTATTCCAATGGATAAATGAGTTTCTCTTGGGTGAAAAAAACATGATCCCGCTATTTTTCCATTTTGTTGGTCTTCAGCTATTAGGCAGCAGCCAGGGTCTAGGCCTTCNTAGACTTCAGTGAAAATACTACAAGTAGTCGAATCGCCTCCAAATATATTTTTATTAAAGTGTTTCTGGTACCAATCATTTGTGGAATGAAAGATTAGTTCTTCGATTGCCTTGTGGTCCTGCTGATCAGCTCTTCTAAGTTTAAATTGATCGCTCATTGTCTATGAGCGTTTAGANTTGGCTATCGCTGATTTTGCACTTGATGTAATTTTTTTCCAGTCTTTCGAATTGATGTCTTCTCTTGATGCTAACCAAGAGCCACCAACGGCTGCTATGATGTCATGGCTGAGATAATCATTCATATTTTCCTCATTAATTCCTCCTAAAGGAATATACTTTAAATTGAGATGTGCGTAAGGAGCAGAAATGTTTTTCAAATGTTTTATACCTCCACTACTACCTGCTGGAAAAAATTTAAGGATTTCACAATTATAATCGAGAGCGGTTTCGATATCAGATGGTGTCATAATTCCAGGAGCAAAAGGAAGTCCCGCGTCTTTAGCGGCCTCGATTGTAGCTCTATTTGATCCGGGTGATACACCGAATGATGCTCCTGCGTTCTTGGCTTGAGTTACTTGTTCGGGTTTTAGGATTGTTCCTATGCCGGCAAGCATTTCAGGTACTTTGTCTCTAATGGCTTCTAATGACGGTAGAGCTGCTTCAGTACGCAGGGTTAGTTCCATGGCATCAATTCCTCCATCTATTAGAGACTTTGCTAAAGGTACTGCATCGGTCACGTTGTCGATGATCAAAACGGCAACAAGCCCTTTAGATGTCAACTTCTGGGCCACTTCATCATTCACTCTCATAATATTAGAATACTTGCAGGCTACGAGCTAACTATCAACTCTCAGTGCCTTAGAATGAAATAATCTCCGTTATTCTCTCTTTTCCTTGGGGGTGAGTCTACCCAAAGTGTAATTGCGAATTCTGTCATCACTTATGCGATCTACCCAAGCAAGAGCCGCCTCAGGATTATCTTTAGCAGCTGACATCGCATAGTCCTGTATCGCTTCATCATAAGCTGGTCCAAGTGGTTGACTTGAAAGCCAATCTCCAGCTCCAGCAAAATCTTCTTTTATAAATTCCTCAAAGCGTTCTCCTAATGCATGGCGTTGTCCTTTGACCTCACTAGGTAGATCTGCTAACCACTGCACTTCATCTGCTATGGATGTGCGACTAACGTACCGAGAGGTTCTCTCTAGAGTGTCGGAATCGATAAATTGTTCTGTCGCATTATCTGAAATAAACTGAATGGCTTTATCTCTATCATTTCTGGCAATCTTTTCTACGGCCTGTCTAGTTGCGTGCTGCTTATAAGATAACATGTCATTTTCTTTTACATTGTGGTCAATTCCGTTGATCCAATCTATAAGCCCTTGTTCGCCTCTTTGTTGCATGAGAGCATCGGCTATTCGGTCCATTTGTTCACCGCGTGCTCTGCTTTTCATGTTTTTTTCCGAGTAAGCAATTGCTCCATCCAGATCATTCTGAATCATTTCTTTAGTGACCCCTAGATGCATCCATTGCCGAGTTTCAGGATTTTCCACTTTTTCAACAAATAGCATAGCAGAGTTAGGGTCCGAAGCTGCCCAACCTGAAATAGCGGTCATTTCATCACCCCTCGTTCTTCTAGCTGACTCAGGATCCATTGCATATTTAATGGCTTCTTCTCCAGATACCCTTGCCCAAGCATACAAAAAATCATTGAAGTGCCTGTCGTTTTCTCTTCCACCCGGTGAGNTCTCAAACGCAGTGAGCATNTCTGTTGCGTTGGCGGGAGTTAATTCTAAAAGCATTTGAGAAATGGTTGCGTTTCGCCTTACTGGATCAGAATCTGAAAGAGCATTTTTAAGTTTGCTGTTTGCTNCACCAATAAGTGAGATGGAATCTGCTGTGGATTGTATGGACTTTTGCGCGCCATCTGCTGAGTTTGACTGCCCGAGTCTTCTGACTTTTGAAGAATTAGCGTTATTACCGGCAGTTGAATTTTGCGATTTATTAAAAGATGAATCGTTTTGAGAAGAGNTTGACTCCTGATCATCTTTACCGAGAAAGAAAGCGCCGGTAGCAATTGCTGCCCAAATACAATTTAATATGATGATTTTTTTCATAGAACTGCTGTGATATATTAACGAATTGATAATAAAAATCAATTTCACTTACAATTTAAATTGCTACTATTCAGTTAATCTCAACGATTTATTGGTCTTTAAATATGAATAAATATCAGCTTATAGAATCCTCAAGCCTTTGGACAGGAGAGGAATTAGCTGAAAGAGAGGATTTTCTTTTTAGTTTGGAAGGTTCTCAATTGGCAGAGATTAAACACCTGATTTCAGGAAATCTTGAAAGCGCTCNNAATATTTGCTCCCTAATTAATCAAGTAACGGACTCACTTGAAAATGGAAGTGGAGTTATAATTATCAAAAATTGGCCAATCCATGAGCTTAGTGAAGATGAGGCAAAGAGAATGTTTCTCAATTTAGTTTCTATCATTGGAACTCCAGTCTCACAGAGTTCTGAAGGGGAAATGATATTTAGTGTNAAGGATTCAGGNTTTAGTGATAATGATCCCAGATCGAGAGGGCCAAATACTCGAAAGAAACTCTCTTTTCATTCTGANCGTTGTGATGTGATTGGGTTCCTTTGTCTCCAACAAGCAATGTCAGGTGGAGAGAATCAGATCGTAAGCTCTGTAGCAATTCATAATCACATGCTCAAAAATTACCCTGAATTATTATATGTGCTTTATGAGCCTTTTTATTATAAACGACATAATGTTGATACCGTGAATGAACTCCCTTATTGCAGACAGCCCATTTTNTCTNTCACCGAGGGTAAGTTTGCTTGTAATTTACTNAGGGTATTAATTGATAGGGCTTATGCAATGTCAGAAATTCCCGACATGTCTGACTTACAAAAGACTGCACTCGATAAAATCGAAGAGATTGCCTCGATGAAAATAATGCACCACACCTATCGTCAGCAACCAGGTGATATTATATTATTAAATAATTGGGTCACTCTTCATAAGCGCACAGAATTTGTAGATCATGAAAAACCTGAGAAGAAGAGGCATATTTTAAGGGCCTGGGTTTCTCCTAGTAATAATCGTGCCATTGATCCTCTTTTTAAAGAGAACTACGGTGATCATAGGGCGGGATTTGTCAGAGGAGGTATGAAGGCTGATTCAAAAAGTTAACTACTGAAAGGCCAGAAGATTGGGATCATCAATGTTGCGACTAGCCACAATATTAAGTTAAGAGGCACTCCGACCCTGATAAAATCAGAAAATTTATATCCTCCTGCACCATAGACATAAGTATTAGTCTGGTAACCTATTGGAGTTGCAAAGCTAGCGCTGCAACCAAACATCATAGCTACAATTAATGGTCTTGCGTCTATGCCTAAAGTTTCTGCAATCCCTACCACTATAGGGGTTAATAAAACAGCGACTGCATTATTGCTAATTAACTCAGTCAGTATTGAACTTAGTAAATAGACGACAGCAAGTATAATTACGGGCTTAGGGCTTTCACCAAATATACTAAGGACTCCATCCGCGATGAATTGAGCTCCACCTGTAACCTCCATTGCTTTCCCAATTCCAAGCATACCAATTATAAGGAAGATTATATTCCAGCTTACTGAATTGTAAGCATCAGAGGGATCAATGCATCGAGTGGCGAGCATGGCAATTGAAGCAATTAATGCTACGACAAAAATTGGTTGGCCAGAAACGCTGGCAGCTATCACGAAGGCAAACGTTATAGCTGCTGCTATTAGAGCCTTACCTTTTCTTATGGTTGGCTCTGAAGTCTCAGATAAACTGACAAAGTCTTTTTCATTTTTGACTCGGGCAATTGCTTGAGGAGGACCTTCAATGAGAAGTGTGTCACCTGAATGAATTCGAACGTCTTCAAAGTTTCGCCTGAATTCGCCACTTTGACGATGAACGCCAAGGATCAGAACACCAAATCGTTGGCGAAACTTTAATTCCTTAAGTGTTCTGCCAATAATAGTGCTTTGCGGCCCAATAATGCCTTCTAGTAGTATTGCTGGGCGACGTTCAAGCGTTTCCAACTTTAGGTTTTGATAAGCCGTTAAGCGAAGCCCTTCGGTCTCCTTTAGTTCTTTAAAGTCATCACTGTGAACAGAGATTAAAATTCTATCACGTTCCTGAATTTTTAATTCATTGAGAGGCGTTTGAATAGGAACACCTCTCCTGCGAACTTCAATGACCCTGGCTTCTTTAATTTCCTTTAGTAAGGTCTCGGTAATAGTCTTTCCAATTATTGGAGAATCTGTACTGACAATGACCTGAGTAAGAAAGTCTCTCTCCTCAGAACTAGATAGATCGACAGACATAGAGTCGTGTTTTGGTAGGAGTTTTTTACCAATCGTCAGCATGTAAATAAAGCCAACGGCAGCATAGATGGCTCCAAGTTTCGTAAGTTCAAACATTGAGAATGGGGCTTGGTTTTGCTCTTGTGCAATTCCATCAATGATAAGATTGGTTGAGGATCCTGTCAGGGTACACGTGCCTCCTAGGATGCAGGCAAAAGACAACGGCATTAGAAGTCTGGATGACTTAAGTTCAGANGANCTAGCCAGTGAAATTACGATGGGCAAGAATACNACCACAACAGGGGTGTTGTTTACGAATGCCGAAAGAACTGCACCTATAATCATTATCGTCACTAGTGCCCTAAGTTCAGTCTGACCAGCCAACCTCTTAAAACCTGCTCCAAGAGAACGGATGCATCCACTTCTCTCAAGTCCTGCGCTCATCACAAACATGCAGGCGATAGTCAGTGGAGCAGGATTAGAAAAGGCTCCTGTGATATCACTAGTGCTTAGGATTGGAAGGCCGAAAATTCCAGGAAGCAAGATCGCTCCTAAGGAAAACATAGCCACCATGTCAGGAGGCATCCATTCCTTAATGAAGGCAAGTCCAGCGAGTATCAGAACAATAAAGACAAGAATCATGTCCCAGTGCTGGCTAAAAATATTAATTAGTGATTCCACATTAACAGTTTACTGAAAAAATGTATTTTGGCTAATATTAGGATCCTGCTAAATTTATATACTAAAACTGTTAATTATTATGTTGGATCCAGAAGAATTTGAAGAAACGATGTTAGAAATATCTCGTACTTTCATGCCTTTTGGAAAGTATGGCCCGCAGAATTACCCACCCTCAGGTGTGCCTATTTATGACTTGCCGTTTGAGTATTTGGATTGGTTTCAATACAATGGGGGGCTTCCAAAGGGGCCTCTTGGAGAATTGCTTGAAATTGTTTATCATATTAAGAAAGACGGATCCGATGAGGCTTTTTCTCATTTCAGGAAAATGAATGGTGGAAGGACGCGATTAAGAAAAAAAATTGATAAGCCGAGTTTCTAATTTTCTATCATTTGTTTAAAGANCTAAACCAATTNAGGAAAATTTGATGCTGCTCTTTCTGGAANCGATTAACATCATTAGTCTCTTTCCATTCAAAATTTTGGGATCTTATGTTATTCAGTATTGATTTTAGATACCTATGATCNGTGAAACGGTCTTTATTTGGGGTAACGATGAGGCAATGCCTGGGCGAGACTTCCTTAATTATATCATCATAATCAAAAGGAATTGATGACTCGTCGCCTTCAAAGAATCCTAGCTTCGGGAGAAGGTTGTGAAGTTCCCATAATCGTCTACTACCCCCGGTTGATAATATTTCTTCAGTTCCTCTAAGAGGGTTTAACCCACTAAAGCAAGCAATGCCTGTGACTCGNTTATCTATTGCTCCAGTGTACAGTGCGGTTAAAGAACCTGTCGAATAACCTAAGAGAAAGATTTTTTTAGAGTNCATTGTGGGTACATTATCCTGGGTTGCTTTTTTTGGATCCAGTACAAACGAGANAGCGTCTCTAGCATCTTTGANCATCCTTCCTANCTTTGACCATTGGGGGTGATTNTTATAAAAGTCTCGACCTTCAAGTAAGCGGAGTCCGAAACCGCACTGGTCATAAGCGATAACGGCAAAACCATTTTCAGCAAGCCTGTGATATATTGTTGTTCCCTGAACTCCGTAACCTTCATTGTAACCGCTATGATAGGAGAGGGGATGAAGCCAAATGACGACNGGCTTGGGTTTACCGTCCCCTTTTTTATAAAATAAGTTACCTTTCACGCCNGCTCCAAAATGAATGGGGACTCGGGTTACCCCATTTGGTGTCCAACGGTCATGAGTCATTAAATCAGACTCTTCTTTAGAGAGATAAATATCTTTTTTGGTGGATGGAAGTTTCGAGGGTTCATTTCCTAGAACCCATTTAATTTTCTCTGTTATTGGTGCGCTGTGATTTATTTTTAATGACGCCTTGTTTTGTTTTTTACTCCAGGATTCCCAATTAAATTCATGAATGAGTTTTTCCGGAAACTTTTTATTAATATCAAATGATTGAAGGCCAAAGCAGTGATCTATCCAGTCNAGATTCCTACGCCTTTCGAAAGAATTGATGTTTTCTGGTGGAGGACCTGATGAATGACCTCCAGTCCTATAGTCAATACGAAGGTTATTGGCTGATTTAAGAAAACGGTAAACTGACCTGCCTTCTATGTAAGCCTTTTCAACGGCGAAGGTTGGTTCTGCTCCGTCGTTATGTCCTGTATGAATCAGACAATGACGAGGAGCTATTAAAGCATACCATCCATGAGCGTCGATTGGAATTTCGTTTTCTCTTCCTGCATAATTTTTCAATGANGGAAGAAACCATTGGCTAGGAAAATCTGAGGGATCTTCGGCAAAGGTGTTTCGGCTCGTATAACGATATGGGCTAGACGCCGGTGATCCCGGGCTTCTGGCGACGACACAACTGATTCTTTCATCATAAGCCGCAGCGATCATGGCCTGTTTTCCATAACGNGAAAAGCCGATCATTGAAATTTTATTTTCATCTACTTCACCCTCAAAAATTTTGCTAGTTAGATAATCAATACAGCGGCTTGCTAGCCAAGCCTTTGTGCTAATTTCGGTCCAGTTAGACTTAGGGTAGTCACTTTGAAAATCTTTCCAGACACTATCATAGCCCGGGAAATCTTTTTCGCGATGATGGCTGTCGACTCCCGGGAAAAGGCACACAGTATATCCTCGTTCAAGTGCATCTTCAGCCCAATATATTTGGTAGAATCTTGGAGCTATAATGATGAGAGGGCTTGGGCCATTCTTTTTAGGCGTCCATACTTCCATCTCTAATGACTTTTTGTTGGGTGTATCGTAAGTGACTCTTATTCTTCTTTTTCTCGTTCCATTATCCATTTGNAAATCTGAGATGACCTGGCTTGCATGAATTGCGGGTGTCTTTTTTGGAAAGCTTCCGATGAAATATTTGATCATAAGCTCACTGATTTCTTTGCGACGCTTATTCCATTCCGATAAATTTTTCACAGGTTTACCATCACTGAATTGTAGTAATGGAGGTAAGGCTGCTTGGGCTTCAGTAGAGTTACTTTCTATTGAGAGGGCACAGAAAAAAAAGACACTAAATATAGATAAAAAGGCTATATTCAATGAGATCAATGGCTTTTGGGGCATTTTTAAGATTTTAGGAATTAATCCTCAAGACTAGCATTTACTGCGTTTTTACAAAAGAACTAAGAAATCTCTAAGAAACATCACCAGAGTCGCGTTATACTAAATGTAACAAAATCCCAATGAGATATTTTATCCCAACACTCTTCACTTTCTTATCCCTTAGCCTTACATGTTTTTCGGAAGAGGCATCAATATCAGACCTGCGAAAGAAGGCAGCAAAACTTCAGAAAGATGGCAATTGGAAAGATGCTTATCAAGTTTATGAAACNCTNCTTCTTGAAAAAGTGAATAGTGGCCAGGGCGGGGCAGATGATCTTCAGAANGCTTGGCGCTGTCTTAGTAGAATTCGACAGGGAAAACTAGTTGATGGATTGTTAGATAAAGTGGTCGAAAAGTATCCAGAGGATTGGAGGATACTTTCCTCTGCGGCTCGTGTATATAACCAAATACCTAAGTGGGGAACNATTATAGATAATGAATTTGAAAGAGGATCCCGCTCGAGAGGTGGTAAGCAGGTAAATACACAAGAGAGAGACCGCGTGCGATCATTGTCTCTCATGGAGCAGGCNTTTAAAGTGTCAGCAAAAGAGGAAGATCAAAAGGCATTAGCAGTTTTCTATTTTGAATTTGCTTCGGCAATTGGGAGAAGAGGTAATGAGGCCTGGCGGCTTCAGGATCTTACAGATTTAAAGAGTTTACCTGACTACCATGACGGTGGTTATTATAGCGCTAGAAATGTGGGTACGCCTGTTGATGAGGAAGGGGTGCCAGTTTTTTATGAATCACCTGAAAGCTGGGAGAAGGCCAAGAATGATGGTGAGAGATGGAGGTTTCTTCTGACAGAAGTTGCAGAGATTAATTTGTCTAGAGCCGGTGAAGCNAAATATCAATGGATCAACTTCATTAAAAANCAGTTCGGTGTTCAGACCATGAGGTCTGGAGGTTTTGGAAATTTTTTTGGTGGACGTAACCCNGATGAAGGAAAAGAAAATGAGAGCGGGACTTATCAGATCCATACACTAGAAGAGACGGAATCTATAGTAAGATTAGCGACTGGAGTTAAGCGAATCAAGCTGCCAGATGAGCACAATCATATAAATCTGTTAAAACAGCTCGCTGAAATTGAGGATAAAAAATATGCAGAATTAGCATTGAATGATTTGGCGTCGATTTTTGAGAACCGCAGGCAATACCCTGAAGCGGCCAAGTATTGGCAACAGAGCATTGAAAAGTATGGTCCTGGAAACAACAAATGGAAAGTTGATCGGTTAGATCAAATCCTTGATAACTGGGGCCGGTTTGATGGGACTCAGACTCACCCAGCCGGTGAGAATCCNCAGTTAGGTTTTGTTTTTCGTAACGGCAAGAAAGTTAAACTAGAGGCTTTCACTATAGATGTACGGAAGTTGCTCGACGACGTTAAGGATTTACTCAAAAGCAATCCGGCCAAGATGGACTACCAAGAAACCAACATTGGTAACCTTGGCTATAGGCTAGTTAATGATAAGATGAAAAAATATGTCGGTGAGATGATCTCCGAGTGGGAGCAAAGGCTCGAGCCAAGAAAAAATCATTGGGATAAAAGAATTGATATTGTAACGCCACTAACTAAACCAGGCGCTTACCTTTTAAAAGCGACCATGGAGGATGGGAATGTGTCTAATATTGTTGTTTGGGTTTCAGACACCGCAATAGTGAAAAAGCCTTTAGACGGGAAGTTCTTCTATTTTGTTGGAGACGCTCTTAATGGTAGCCCTATCGAGAAGGCCAACGTTGAATTTTTTGGTTTCCGTACTGAGTGGCTTCCAAAACCAAAGCTTTTCAGGCGGTCGAATATTATTACTAAACAGTTCGCAGAGTTTACTGATGAAAATGGGCAGATTATCCTTGGTTCAGATAGGATGCCACGTGAAATGCAGTGGTTAATTACGGCCACAACTGATGATGGCAGATTTTCATATCATGGATTCTCTGGCGTTTGGTATAGCAAACTTCATGACCCCTCTTATAAGGCGACAAAGGCAATTTTTATTACTGACCGACCGGTTTACAGGCCTAAACAAGAAGTACACTTCAAGGCTTGGGTTCGTCATGCTCAATACGACAAGGCTGACGATAATCAATTTGCAGGCAAATCATTTAAGATTTTCATCAATAACCCAAAAGGAGAGAAAGTTTATGAGAAGAGTTTAGAGGCTGATGAATATGGCGGAATTTCTGATAAACTCATGCTTCCTGATAATGCAACGTTGGGTGTCTACTATATTAATATTGACCGGAGAGGAAAAACTCCTTTTAAGAACCCCTTCTCAATCGGAGGTAATTCATTTCGCGTTGAAGAGTATAAGAAGCCAGAGTTTGAGGTCTCTGTCGAAGCGCCGTCCGAACCCGTGATGTTAGGGGAGAAGGTCCCTGCAAAGGTTACTGCAAAATATTTATTCGGAGCTCCGGTTCAAAATGCCACTGTTAAATACAAAGTTATGCGGAGCGAGCACGATAGTCGTTGGTTTGCCCCAATGCCATGGGACTGGTTTTACGGGTCAGGTTATTGGTGGTTCTCTTATGATTATGACTGGTATCCTGGTTGGCGCAGTTGGGGTTGTAAGCGCCCAAATTATTGGTGGTGGCCTCGCAATAACATGCCCCCTGAGGTGGTCCTAGAAAATGAGGTTGAGATTGGGCCTGATGGAACGGTTGAAATAGAAATTGATACCGCTATTGCAAAGGCAATGCATGGTGACATTGACCAT
>PAHQ01000051.1 GCA_002705125.1 Verrucomicrobiales bacterium
ACTCCCGAACAAGCTACTGCTATTACTGCAAACACTACTAAGATTGATGCACTAATCAGTGATGTGACCACACAACTTGAAACCCTTGGTAATAACGATACAGCAATAGGTGAGCAATTAACTACTCTTGGTCAGAATGATATATCGATAGGCGAGCAAATGACTACACTTGGTGAGAATGATCAATCCATAAGTGAACAGATGGCTACGCTCAAAGCTAGCGATACTACGAACACAACAAACATCACTAGAAACACATCCGAAATTGCGGAACTAAAGCCGATAGTTGAAGCATTGGGTCAAAATGATACTGCGATAGGTGAACAATTAACTTCACTTGGTCAGAATGATATATCGATAGGTGAGCAAATGGCTACCCTTAGCGAGAATGATCAATCAATAAGTGAACAAATGGCTACGCTCAGCGAGAATGATCAATCCATTATGGCTGAGATAAATGCTATGAAAGCACAGCTTCAGACCCTAGTTGCACAAGTCGCTGAAAAGGATCAAAGAATTGCCGAACTCGAGCAAGGTGGTGGTGGGCAATCCTTAGAACAGGTTCTTGAGCAAGTCCGTGATGCTAGAGCAGGTTCAGTTGTTCTAACTGTCGACCCAGAAGGTGATAACATCACTTTAGGTTTAACGATCGAGCAGAGCGATAACCTTACCCAATGGACAAAACTCGATGGTGAGATGACACGCACTATCCCAATCCCTGACGGCAAGAAGTTCTACCGCTTTGCTTTAGATAAGTAAAAAATCATAGAGTTAATTTCAATCCATCGTAAGCGATACGAACATTATTAGGCAGGTTCGGCTCATCTCTTTCATGCATAACATCATGGGAAATATGAGTGAGCCATGTTTTTTTGGCCCCTAGTTCCTGAGAGATCTCAACGGCTTCGGAAATAGAAATATGCGTAGGGTGAGGGGTATGTCTTAGCCCATCAATGATAAGGCACTCAACATCTTTTAATGCATTCATTCCTTCTTCATAAATTATTTTACAGTCTGGAATATACCCAAGTAGTGGGGCATCATTTTGATAAAAGGCAAAACCAATACACTCAACTTTTCCATGCTCAACGGGAATAGGGATCACTTTCAATTCAGATAAATTAAAGGCTCCTTCAATGGGTAAGGCGTCAGGTTTGAAGTAGCCTGGGTAACGATTCTCACCATTAAAAATATAGAAGAAACATTGGCTAAGTGCCTCGATGCAGCTGGGACGAGCATAGATAGGAAGCGTATCTTCTGCCTTAGGGGTGAATCTTCTTAGGTCATCAAGACCCATAATATGATCGGCATGAGGATGAGTGATTAACACTGCATCAACAGATTCAATTCCTTCCCTAAGGCATTGTTGTCTCAGATCAGGACCGCAATCGATAAGAAGACTTTGTTCCTTTGTTTTGATTAAAATAGAGGATCTAAGGCGCTTATCTTTGGGATCTGTGGATTCACAGACTTCGCAATGACAACCGATGCTAGGGACTCCTACCGAAGTTCCAGTACCAAGAAAAGTTATCTCCATTTCATCCATGTTCGGCCTCTAATGAGAGATTCGGTCAATTTAAAGGGGATTAAAAGGGTTAAAATCGGCTTTTAAGAGAGATATATAAATATGTTCACTTGAACACTTGTTAATTTGTACATATATTTAAGGGGAGATAACAAGAAAATGCTTACTTTAATAAAAATCAATAATCTGGCCTTGATCGAAGAAGTCGTATGGGAAATGGGATCAGGGCTCATCGGTATCACTGGGGAGACCGGAGCCGGAAAATCTATGGTCATTGGAGCATTAAAGCTAATCGTAGGGCAGAGGGCTGATACTGAGCTTATCAGGACAGGAGAGGACACGTGCACGGTTGAAGCCGTATTTGACCTAAAGAACTGTAACGAAATTAACTCAATCCTTGAGGAGGCGGGCTTAGAGCCTTGTTCAGAGAATCAACTAGTCATTAGGAGAGTCATTGATAGAAACACGGCAAATAAACAATTTGTTAATTGCTCACCGGTGACTCTCAATACTCTTAAAACAATCGGCAAGTTGCTCGTCGATCTGCACGGGCCTCATGACCATCATTCATTATTTTCAGCTGATCGGCAACTTTCACTACTTGATGCTTATGCGGGTCTTTCAGAAGACACTAAAGAGCATTCAGAAGCTTATAAAAAATTAAAAGCCATCGAAAATGAATATGACAATCTCATTAATTCTGAAAGGAGTAATGAGCAAGCAATTGATCTCTTAAAGCACCAAATTAATGAAATTGATGAAGCAGATATTAACCCAGACGAGGAAGAGGACTTAAACAATAAATATCAGGTCAGTCGAAATTCAAAGAACCTCCTTGAGACATCCAGCAAAATCATTAGTGAACTACAAGGTGAAGAGAATTCAGTTGTTGATCAACTCATGCAGCTCACACGTTCATTTAAAGAACTCGAAAAGTTTGATCCCTCTACGACTCGGTACACTGAAAAGTTTGAAAATGCTCTCCTTGAAATTCAGGAGCTACAAAGCCAAATGGATTTTTATGCAGCGAGCGTTGAAATGGATCCTTCTGAGATTGACTCAATTGAGGAACGCGTCGATCTCATCGAAACGCTAAAGAGAAAGTACGGTAATAATCTCAATGAAGTACTTTCTTTTAGAGAAGACGCCCAAGAAAAGCTCAATAAAACTGAAAATAGGCACGAGGAACTCAAGAGGCTAGAAGGAGAAATTGATACCGCGCGGTCTGCAATGTTGAAAATATCGGAAAAAATAACTAAGAAAAGAACATTAGCAGCACCTAAACTAGGGAAACTCGTCACCAAAGAATTGATGGAATTAGGATTTAAAAAATCCAAATTCGAGATCTTACTTGAAAGAAAAGATCAGCCCACGGCCACGGGTCATGAGAGCATGGAATTTCTCTTTGCACCAAACCCTGGTGAACCTTCAAAACCTTTAAGGTCTATCGCGTCGAGTGGTGAAATGTCTCGAGTTATGCTTGCACTAAAAGGCACTCTAGCAAGAGAAGACTCTATACCCGTACTAGTATTTGATGAAATTGATGCCAACGTCGGAGGTGAAATTGCACGTACTGTCGGTACTAAGATGTGCTCGCTCGGGGATAGCCATCAAGTCATTTCTATATCTCACCTTCCTCAGGTCGCCTCAATGGCAGGCTCACATTTCGTTGTGCAAAAGGAGTTCACAAAAGACGGGAGAACAAAATCACAAATCAGATCCGTTAAAAATAAAGAAAGAGTTTCTGAGCTAGCGAGAATGCTTGGTGGGGAGAAAGGCACGGCAGAGGAACACGCCAAGAATCTAATGACAGTGGCTGCATAAATCGCTTATTTAGGACAAGAATTTATCGTCCAACGCCAGAAACTTTCATTAGCCTACGATATATCGTCCCCCCGTTAGCAACATAAAGGTATTGAAAGTCTTTACCTGCGAAAGCAATGCTCACGACAGGCTTCATGGGATCAGGTGACGATATAACCCCTCCTAACCGACCAGTCGGGTCAAACATCTGAATTCCAAGATCAGATGTAACATAATAGCGGCTCAATGAGTCGGCATCACAACCGTCTCCTCGACTAGGTAAATTTTTACCTCTAATTCTTAGAGAGGCATAAGGAGCCTTCATCGATAGTTTGTGATTCTTTTCAATTCTGAAAAACCAAACCTCTTTATCGAGGTGGTCTGAAACAAATAGCGTTCCGTCACATGGTGTCAGCCCAATGCCATTGGGCTTTAAAATTCCAGTATCAACAATACTTAAAACTTTAACTTCATCATTCAGATTAACATGATAAACACGCTGAGTGGACGTCTCAGTGAAGTAAAGCTGGTTATTATTAGTAACCACCAAGTCATTGGGTCGAACATTCTCGACCACAGTTTCTAGCCTCTTACCATTTTTAAGAACGGATATCCGTCGAGCTTTCCCCTGACAAATATATAGGCTTGAATCTTTGCCAAATTGTAAACCACTGACGCCATCAAGACTTGGTCCAAAGTCTTGTACCTCACCATCATGGCTCACCTTTTTTATTGGTCCCTTATTACCAGCATCGGCAAAATAAAAGTTACCCTCACTGTCCGTGCAGCAAGCATCACAAAAATTCATGCCTCCCGCGATTTTCTCCCACTTGCTGTCGGGTGAAAGCACCATTGAAAGAGGCGTGTCTTGAGCCTCGGCAGGAATTGCCATCATTAATGGGCAAAGTAAAAATGATATAAAAAATTTTCTCATTTTGCTTTTTTGTAATCCCTCCATATCCACCTCAACATGTCAGGGAAAATTGTTCCTCCATGCTTCCCATTATGAGCACCGTCACCCATCACAAACTTATAGTCATAACCAGTAAATTTAAGGGCAGCTGCCATTTGTCGATTAGCAAGCGGCCAGTTCCCATGAAGATTATCTAAATCGTTTTCTCCTTCTTGAAGAAAAACCCGGATTGGTTTTTTCTCCGTCTTTCGTATCATTGCAGGGTAAGCATGACCTCCCCTAATATTGGTAAAGCTACCAATATAGGAGATGACTTTTCTGAATTGGTCTGGCCTTTCCCAGGCCACGGTCCAAGCACAAATCCCGCCAGAGCTAATACCACACACAGATCTTCCCTCAGGATCCTTGGTTAAATTGTAATCCTTTTCTACTTCAGGAAGAAGGTCCTCCAATAGAAACCTAGAGTACTGATCATTTAACGTATCATATTCCAAGCTGCGATTTTTTCTCGGCTTCCCTCCCTCTTTCTCTGAGGGAATGACACCTGGGTTAACAAATATGCCAATAATGACCGGTATCTCCTTCTGGTGAATCAAGTTGTCAAAAACAACTGGAGCTCTCGTATGCCCCTTTGCCGCCTGATACCAGTTACCGTCTTGAAAAACCATGAAGCAGGTTGGCTTTTCAGGGTTGTACTGATGAGGCACATAAATCCAATAATCTCTTACCGTGCCAGGATAGATTTTACTCTTGGCAAACTCTTTTTTAATAATTTTACCTTTTGGAACACCATTCTTTGGAAAAGAGTCCTCAGTGTATTTGTACTCGGAGAGGGCTACATAAGGCCAAAATATGCATAGAACAAAAAAGCTCGTAACTAAAATTTTCATGTTATCACGACATGCTATAGAGTCTCTCTTTCAAATAAAAGTATTTGTTCACCTGTTTACAGAACTCACCATATGTGATCTTATACTGACAATTGACGATGGGTACAATCAATCGACAAATCATAGTAAATAAATTCTCGACTCCAGAAGAAGGAGTTTCAGTCAGAGAGCAAGATTACAAAGATCCAAAACCTAATGAACTGATTATTAAAACCGGTTACTGTCCCATTAATCCAGCAGACCTTAATGTCATAGAGGGGAAGTATGGAAGACTCCCTGAACTACCTGCCGTCATAGGCAATGAGGGAAGCGGTCAAGTAATCGCTGTCGGTAAAGAATGCGAGCATTTCAAAGAAGGGGACCACGTTCTCTATATGAACCGGCAAGACTGCTGGCAAGAATTCGTNGCGGCGACTCCTGATCAAATTATTAAATTACCTAATTCTTTACCTTTTAAGCTGAGCGCTATGCTGAAGGTGAATCCTGCCACCGCTTGGTTGCTTCTTAATCAAGGAATTAAAATGGAAAGCCATGATTGGGTTGTACAAAATGCCTCTAATTCAGGTGTTGGAGTTGCTATCATTCAACTAGCAAAGTCCTTTGGCATCAAAACAATGAACTTTGTGCGACGTGAAGACTGCAAGGATAAACTTTTATCCTTAGGAGCAGACGCTGTTTTCACTGATGATGAATCTGGAAAAGTCGAAGCTACTCAATTCATAAAAAATGAAAATATCGTTCTNCCTCTAGCCATCAACGCTGTNGGAGGAGAAAGCGCACTCCGAATCATGTCATTACTCTCAGAAGGTGGNACTCATATCACCTATGGAGCCATGTCCAAAAGGCCTTTGAAAATNCCAAACAGCTTTCTGATTTTTAAGAATCTTACGATAAGAGGTCTATGGCTCAGCCATTGGTTAAAGAATGAGGATAAGTCAAATATTGAAGAAGTTTATCAGGATTTAGCCAAAAAAATGTTAGATGAAAAATTAGATCAGCCAATTGATAGTGTTTACGGTCTTGAAGAATTAGNAGAAGCCGTTAAAAGNTCAATGCAGGAGGGTCGAAACGGTAAAGTGCTCCTCAAATTCAAATCTTAATGCTATATTGACTCAATGGACGACCTCTTTGAATTCTCAAAAAACCTTGGNTCATCTGAGGAAAAAAAAGAGGAGAAGTCCATATTCAGTGTCAGTGAATTAACTAGAAAGATTCGTAATCTTTTAGAATATCGNGTGGGCGAAGTATGGGTAGAAGGTGAAATTAGCAATCTAAGAAAACAAGCTTCTGGCCATCAATATTTTACTCTCAAAGACGCAAACTCCCAACTGCCTTGTGTTCTTTTTAGAGGAAATGCATCGAAAATAAACCTAGACCTCGAAGATGGTCAGGAAATTGAAATCCATGGTGACATTACAGTTTATGAGCCAAGAGGTAATTACCAACTCATCGTTCGTAATGCCCAGCTCAAAGGACNAGGGAATCTCCAATCACAATTCGAGGCTCTAAAGAAGAAGCTCAACGATGAGGGCCTTTTCAAAGAAGAAATTAAGAAAACGATCCCAACTTTTCCTAATACGGTTTGTGTCATCACTTCACCGACGGGAGCTGCAATCAGGGATATGATCAGCGTTATTCAAAGAAGAGCACCCTGGGTAAAGATTTTAGTTTACCCAGTCCTAGTCCAGGGTGAAAAGGCCTCTCAGCAAATCGTGCGTGCCCTTGAAAATATTGAAGCGTGGACGCAAGCAGGAAAAATTTCAATAGANACGGTCGTACTTACTCGTGGAGGCGGTAGCCTTGAAGATCTTTGGTCATTCAATGAGGAGAGCACAGCAAGGGCTATTCACCGAACAACCTTACCAATCATATCAGCAATAGGTCATGAAATTGATTACACCATCTCAGATTTCACTGCAGATTTAAGAGCTCCAACTCCCAGTGCTGCTGCCGAAATCCTTGTGCCTGAAAAAGATGAAATAGGGAGTCGGCTTCAACACTTAGCTGAAGCACTCAAATCGCAGGTGATCAATAAAATTGACCGTTGGAGTGAACGCCTAGATTATTTGGGTAGTAGGACACTCATCAATGAACCCATTCGCATCTTGTCCGAACTCGAACAGAGCACGGACTGGAAGCTCGAAATGCTTCAATCTTCATTCCTAGACGCTTTAGGAACTAGAGAAAAAGCAGTATCTAAATTCAGTAATCGCCTTACGATGTGCCATCCAGCGAAACAACTCGAAGAGGTCTCCGGAAAGTTAGAAATCATTAATCAGTCGCTCCAACACAGCCTCTCAATACAGCTAAACCGATTCAAGGAACGATACGAAAGAAGCGCCATTGCTCTTAAAAGTTTAGGACCACATTCGGTACTAGACAGAGGATTTTCACTAACTCAGGACAAAGATGGAAACCTCATCACATCGTCCAAAGATATCAATGCTGGAGATACAATTATAACCCGCCTAAAAGACGGCGAATTGGAATCGACCGTTGACTAAGAATTCGCCGAGACTAATTATTCCTAAAAAGGAATATCATCATCCTCAGTATCAAATTGTGCACCATCATTGCCTCCAGAATTCTGGTTACTTGACTCGGTGAAATTAGATTCAGAGCGTTGCTGAGGAGCTGAGCTAGAACCACCACTATCCCGGCTACCTAGAAGCTGCATTTGCTCTCCAACAATCTTGAGCTTTGTTCTCTTCTGGCCTGTGTTCTTATCATCCCAGCTGTCCATTTGTAGACGACCTTCGATATATACAGGTCTACCCTTCTTTAAATACTCTCCAGCCACTTCGGCTTGCCTTCCCCATAAAGTCACATCAACAAATGTCGTCTCTTCACGTCTCTCACCACCATCAGAAGAGAAGTATCGATTCATGGCTAAACCAATATCTGCAACAGCCGTTCCTTTAGGTGTATATCTTACTTCAGGATCTCTAGTGCAATTTCCTATTAGAATAACTTTATTAACATTTGCCATAATATTTTGTATACGTAAAAAATCTTAGATAAGACCACCTCCTTAATAAAAGAAAATGATCAACATTAATAATTAATGCTGAGATTATAATGAGGTCAAATTAAGTAAAAGACCAGATAATTAACGTATCTGGTAATGCTGCAAATGGACTGCAGAATTCAACTTCAAGCGAGTCTTCACTTTATCAATGACTTCAGGCTCAGCTTCAAATTGATAATTTACATAATGGCCACCAGCTAACTTTCTTGCATTATAGGCGAATTCTTTGTGACCTATTTGCTCGATCTGCTCTAATGAACCACCCTCTTCTTCGATTTCTCTGCCTATTTCTTGGACGAGTTGATCTACATCACTTTCTCTACCAGTAGTGTTAAGCACTATGACACTTTCGTAGTTTTTTTTCATTTTTTAGGTTTTCTTTTTATTTGGTGGGATATGAACTAATTTTCGGTTCTTGGAGAGCTTTTCTGCTTTTCAGACTTAACTTTAGAGGCTTTTGGAGAAGCATTAAATTTTGTCATGGCTGCGGGAAGGCCCTGTTCGGCTATCAAACCTACAGCTAATACCGCTTCTTTTATAGATTTTTCAAGTGTTGATCTCTCTTCAGAGCAAAATTTTCCTAAAACATGTCCACTTCCCTCATTATGGCCCTTCCCAATACCCAGTCTNAGGCGTGGGAATTTTTGAGTCCCAAGGTGGGAAATAATAGACCGAATACCATTATGGCCACCTGCAGACCCTTCAGCACGGATCCTAATACGACCAAGTTCAAGATCCATATCATCGTATACTACCAGAACTTGATCAGCATCAATTTTATGAAATGTGGCAAGTTTTGCCACTGCTTTGCCACTGTCGTTCATATATGTTAGTGGTTTCAAAAATATTTGATCAGAACTCTTAACCCAACTCGCGTCCCATCTTTTGTCTTCATTAAATGTGACTGAGCTCTCACTAGCTAATTGATCCAGAACCATGAACCCTATNTTGTGTCGAGTATCCAAGTATTTCTTACCTGGATTGCCAAGACCAACAATCAACCTTGGTAGCGAATATTCAGCCACCGATTTCATTTAAAAATTAAGGAGCTNGGAAAGATTAACTCTCGGATGATTCTGCAGATTTCTCTTCTCCTCCCTCTTCTTCAGCTCCCTCAGCTGCCTCATCATCGCCACCTTCAGAAACAGAAGCACGAGTTTCGTTCACNATGGCAATCAGAACGTCTCCATCCAAACTAGCACTNACNCCTTCAGGGAATTCAGCTGANCCAATGGATAAACTGTTTCCAATATCAAGATTAGTGACATCAAATTGNAGAGTCNCNGGTAAGTCTTTTGGTAAACAATGAANTTCTATATCATGAAGTANTGTATCCAAGATACCNCCNTGCTTGATACCAATAGGATCNCCAGTGAGTTCGATAGGTACCCTAGCATGAATTTCGCTGTCCTCCTGAACGGCATTGAAATCAACNTGGANAATGTCCCCAGAAATAGCGTGCTGCTGAATNTCTTGAATAAGGGCTAACTTGTTCGCTTCCTTTGCTCCCTCAATCTGTAAATTTACGAGAATCTGCTGACTCGCACTATTCCTTAAGATNTCTTTAATAGTATTTGCATCAATTTGGACAGNGTAACTATCNTGTGAAGCCCCATAAACAACGCCAGGAATCTTTCCCGCCCTGCGTAAACGACCTGATTCGGCACTACCGATACCTTCTCTTTTTTCTGCGTTCAGATTAACTTGATCAGCCATAACTCTTTGAATTTTCTGTGATTCCTATAGATTCCCCATTTTGAAGAGGGCGGCAAGCTTATTACTACTTATTGACGATGTCAAAAAGAGATGTCACAGACTCGTCGTTTTCAATGCGACGAATTCCCTCCCCGAGAAGAGAAGCTATACTGAGAGTAGTCACTTTTTCCCCTTTAGCCATTGGAGTGCTATCCGTTGTAATAAGCTCTTCTATGCATGAATCCTTCAACCTCTTGAGGCCAATTTCGCCCAAAACTCCNTGAGAAACGCCCGCATAAATCTTGCCAGCACCGTTTTCTTTCAATAATTCAGCCGCGGCGCAAAGGGTGCCTGCCGTCTCGGTCATATCATCGACTAGCATAACATCTCTACCTTCAACTTCACCGATAACATTAATCGCCTCAACTTCAGTGGCACTGACTCTACGTTTACCAACGATAGCAAGTGGAGCATCAAGGGCCTGAGCATAGGCATCAGACATTTTCAAACCACCAACATCAGGTGAAACTACAGTAAGATTATCAATACCTCTATCTTTAAGGTGTCCAATCAGTACTGGAGCAGCATATAAATGATCAACCGGAATATCGAAAAACCCTTGAATCTGTCCAGCGTGAAGGTCCATTGTCAAAACTCTGTTAACCCCAGCGGCATCGAGTAAGTTTGCAACTAGCTTAGCCGTAATTGGGACCCTAGGCTGATCCTTTCTATCCTGCCGCGCATAACCGAAAAATGGAATCACTGCAGTTATTCTTTTGGCACTCGCCCTCTTAGCAGCATCAACCGTAATGAGCAATTCCATTAGGTTGGAATTCGTTGGCGGGCAAGTGGGTTGAATTATAAAAACATCCTGACCTCGGATGTTCTCATTGATTTTGACGAAAGTTTCACCATCTGGAAAAGCCTTGACCGTAACATCACAAAGAGGAACGTCTAAATATTTGGCAATATTTTGGGCAAGCTCTGGGTGCGCTGTTCCGGAAATTAATTTCATTACTAGATTGCGAATACTCTTTTTAAGCCCCTAATTCAATAGAAAACTATAAAAACAGNGAAACTCTTTTTAATATAGATTGGGAATCCTTGCATGATGAAGGAAAATCATTAGAATCTTCAAGCTTTCCCTCGCATTAATTTAGAAGTAGAATTGGTTCATCCACTCAAATATAATGGCCTCTAACTCAGAACCTCATGTGGATTCAACAAATAANANTGAATTCAAAACATTGAATTCTGATGGCCTTAATTGGCTCAGCATACTGCTTCTAACTACAATTGTAGGAACTTTTGGTTATTTTTACTGCATTATTCCGATATTTGGTAATTTTCGAGAACAGTCAGTCGTGGAATGGATGTGGGCTGTTTGTGGCAAAAAAGAGTACGATTACGGACACGGCAGGTTTGTACCCTTAGTCATATTATTTCTCATTTTCCGTAGCAGGAAACAAATTGCCCAATGTGAACGTTCCTCTGAATGGTGGGGCCTCGCCTTCTTGTTCCTTGGAATGGTATTCTACGTAGTCTCAGTTAGAACCATACAAGCNAGGATAGCTGCAGGGTCTATTCCATTTATAATATATGGTCTGATCGCTTTCATTTATGGACGGAAGACGGCAAAATATTTTATCTTTCCGCTAGCTCTCCTTTATTTCGCAATCCCGCTCCCTGGACTGACTCAGGCTACTAACGGATTACAAATACTAGCTACCAAAATNGCTTACCACCTTTCGACTCTATTTGGAGCTGATGTAACAGCAGCAGGTACAGAAATTCAATCAACTAATGAAAACTGGGATGCATTGAAAATTGCCGAAGGCTGCTCAGGGGTTAGATCCCTCATTGCATTGGTATTTGTTGCATCAGTTTATGGTTATATAACTCAAAATAAAATTTGGAAATTTGTTATAATGGTTATGTCTTCTTTACCGCTGGCGATCATTGCAAACTCTATAAGGGTTACAACTATTGTTTTGATAGCAGAGTTTTGGGATGCTGAATTTGCAGCACGCACCTATCACAACTTCTCAGGTTTTTTGTTTTTTCCTCTCGGAATCATAGGGATTATTCTTATCGGCTTCTTGTTAAATTCAGGTTGGAAGAGNAAACAAAAAGTAATTAGTAGGCAATTGGTTTCGGGTAAAGAATCCAAGGGAAAAGATACAGAAAAAATCAAAGGAGATGATACGTAGATTAATTATTGCCCAAGCTATATTACTAATAGGTTTAGGCAGTATTTACATGCTGCCGAGAGGTTACGACATAAGGGAATCTGCCATTATAATGGTACTCCCAAAAATTGTTAACGAATGGTTTGGGGAAAACATGGCTACGAGTGAAGTCGTCGTCAATGCATTAGCAGATGACACTAATTATGCTCAATCTCAATACAAAAGGCGCACTCCAAAAACTGATGATAAGATAGACATCATCAATACTTTCATTGTTCTTTCTGGGGATGATATGAACAACAGTATTCACAGACCAGAAAGATGCCTTGCTGCCCAAGGTTTCGAGATCCTAGTTTCCGAAGAAAGGGAAATTTCGGTCTCTGAGAACGCTTCTATTCCAGTAAAAAGACTCGTTTCAAGACACCTAAATACAGGACTAAAACAGGTTTCATATTACTGGTTCACAGGCGCTAAAGTGATCACCGCAGGTCACTATAGCAGAACAATTACTGACATAGTAGACAGATTAACGACTGGCACTAATCAGCGATGGGCATTTGTAACGGTAACCAGCCCGATCATTGAAGGTAAAAATACTCATCCATTTACTCAGCATAGCATTGAAGAAACTGACATACTGATTTCAGANTTCATCTCTAATATTTTTGATCAAATTCATAAAACTGATCAGCTTGGTAATGAATGGCAGCCGAGCTCCTCATAATTTCATCTAATAAGATCAGGTGATTACCACTATAAAAAAATTAATTCGACGACCTGAACTGGTATTTCGTCCAGTCCAGCTAATAAAAAGAATTATATGGATATTTTTTAAATCTTCAGAAAAAAAAATGGTCAGCTTACCATGGGGAATGGAAATGATGGCCGACCCATCAGACAGAATTGGATCNTCAATATTGAAAACAGGTACTTATGACACCGCAATACTAGAATGTTTATGGCGACTAACANGNNAAGGTGAAACCTGTNTAGACATTGGAGCAAATTATGGGTTAATGACAGGCCTATTGGCCAAAGCATCTGGCCCCAAGGGGAAGGTTATNGNNTTTGANGCACACCCTGAAATATTCACAGATTTAAAGAAAAACATATTGAAATGGAGAGATCTACACACCATAGCCGAAATTCAAATGGAGAACTTCGGCGTTTCTGATCAACAAGGTGAAGCTGAACTTGTTATCACAAACGAATTTGATTCCAACCATGGTTCGGCATCAATTTATAATCAAACAGATGAAAACCTTATAAAAAAACGCATCACTATTAAGACGACAACATTAGACGATTACTTCGCATCAACTGAACAAACTATAGGGGTTTGTAAAATTGACATCGAGGGGCATGAAAAATTTGCTTTAATTGGAGCCAACGAATTGCTCAAAAAAAAGAAAGTCCGAGATATAATCTATGAGGATCATGAAGGTTATCCGTCTCCAGTAAGCAAGTTACTTGAAGACCATGGTTATAAAATATATCTAATCAGAAAAGGGCTATTAAGGCCTCTCCTTTTGGAAGCGAACACATCTCGGTACGAACTACCTAACTTTTTAGCAACTTTAGATTCAGAAAGAGCACTTCAGAAGCTCAGGGGATTTGGATACAGAACCCTTAAATAATTAACTCATTCTAAAGTCTTTCTAATTCTTCTCAAAAGATGAAGGGTCAGGGAAAAGGTCTGACATGAATTCATGGAATCTTGATACTTCTGATTCAGGTATTTGAATACCCCTCTCCTCTTGTATACAAAANCCTTTACCTCGTAGAGACCTAACTCTTTGGGTTACCTTATGATTTGAATTCGAGCATTGACCCCACTTAAACATATCTTTCTCAAGTAATCTTGGTGGAACAAGATCTGCTTTTTTTTGGTATGAAGCTGCGTAAGGCAAAAGGAAGCTATGGATAGCTACCATTTTTGTAGATCGAAAACGTGAAGACCTAGTCTCTTCGAAAGCTTCCGGGAAGTCTTCCTCGGCCGCTTTNAGTAACNCCTTGTGGTGAGCGTATGGTCTATGCATAACTGTCAATCGAGCGCGCTTGCCAAATTGATCATCTAATATCTTGTTAGCATTTTTATGTCCAGCAGAGTCCCCCTCCTCCTCAGATACAGGCATTCCTCTAGGTGATAATGCACGTCCAAGTCGAACTCTAATTAAACCATCCAATGTATAAAATTCATCCACTCCGGTCTTACGGGACAGGAAAAAGTCATCATTAAAATAAATAAAACGCTCACTAAGATCCGGTATATTAAAAAAGTAAGATTCTATTGCTTGAGTGTTATAATTTGGGTAGTGATTTTTATCAGTAATAATATCCTTTGCTTCAATCACTCGTAATTGAGGATGATCTAGGTTAAGCCATTCGGGAACTTGCCCATCCACTACGATGTGTACATATCGAACACCCTCAAGGAAACTGTCAATTGATCTCAGTGAATACCGTAACTCATCAAGTGTCACAGGCGGAGAAATCGTCTGATCGTCAATACAACAAAAATCATCACGTCCTTCCGAACTCAACACTTTCAGCCTTTTCTTCGACCATTCCAAATCACTAGGATCACTCCATAGNTAAACAACATCAATNTCCCAAACTCTTNGATTAGGCCCTCGACGATATCTNGTAAACTGATGGCGTAATTCAGCAACCAGAGTGACTAAAACCACTCTAGTGATTTCATANACCCTNATAATAGTTTTTTTGATATGAATATACAACTCTAGTACCTATTCTCCTTCACTGAAAAAATTCTAGTTATTTCAATCATGTTGATCATTTAACTTCTTTTCAGTCTTTTTAATAATTTTTCTGTGCTTCTGACTCCTTCAGCTACTCGGTGCCCTCGAGGAGCACCTTCAACAAAGTATTCTGGCACAGCCTTAAATTTTTTTGCCGCCCCAACCGCTTCTCGATAAGCCCCTTCNAGGTCTCCCCTACTAGCCATATAATAGGCCAAATTAAGCTGAAAATAAGCATACTCCTCTCGAGGTTCATATTTTGTTGGTGCAATACTTATGGCTCTATCTAAAAACGTCTTGGCTCTATTCCAATACTGATCGCTAGCCGATGTCGTAGAATGCCAAGCCAAAAATATTTCACAGACTCCTGATCCTAAAAGAGATTTCCAATCAAGAGAATTAAGAGCTAAAGCCCTTTCATAAGCATCCAAAGCATTTTCAGCATACCCAATTTTAACAATCGTCGGTATGTCTTCCCCCAATTTTTCATACCTTAACCGGGCCAATTCCCTAAAAGATTCTGAATTTGTTGGTGAAATTTNTGAAGCATCATGTAAAAACCCAATCGCCGTTGCAGAGTCACCATTCTTAAGATGATTTTTAGCCTCTTGAATCTTCCAAGATGAAGGAGCCATCAAAAAACCTAAAACAACAATTGTAACTCCGGTCGCTCCAATGGCCCAACGCGGCAACCCCTTCATAACAAAGTTTCTCTTTTTAGATGATGGAATTGAAATGCTTAGACTGGATATAATTGATAAACAAAAAACAATCGGAATGGCTGTAGCAAGTAACCTAATATGGAAGTCCACAACGGCATGTAAAGAATGAGCTGCAATCACAGCTATTGATCCAACAAGCAAAGCAAATCGAAGCCGGCTTTTATTGTCAAAAATACTATTTGCAGTAACCCTGGCCAATTGAATTCCATTATAGAAATGTGCGAAAAGGCAAAAAAGTACTAAACAAAACCCAATCAATCCATATTCAGCAAGTTGCTGAAAGTAATCATTATGAGCAAACTTTGGATCCATTTGGTGAAATGGAGCATGCTCTGGTCTGTATTGAAGATACTTAAACTGGAAAGTTCTCGAACCTGTCCCAATGAGCGGTGACTCCATCCATTGATCAACTGCAGCTGCTCTGAAATTTGCTCTAGATGCATCCGCAAAAAAATGATCAAATGACTTAACCCTGCCACTAATATCATTAATCATTATTGTTCCAAGAGCAACCATAGCGCAAAGACCTANTAAGATTGTGAGAGCAACCTTAGGTCTNCTNGCTCGAGAATTCAGACCTGATCGATGATTACATATTAAATAAAATAAAAAAACAACACCNAGGCCAAGTGGAAGAGCCACCATACTTCCCCTGCTCTGGCTTAAAATGACGCCAGTGGTTGAAGTCACAAAAAGAAGGAAGAAAACTAAACGGCCTCTTTTATTTTTCAAAAACATAAATAATGCCGCAGACATTATAGAAGTGAGTTGCAGAAAACCGCCGAGATGTGGACTAGCGTTGTAAAAGCCACTAGGCCTCTCTAACTGACCCCCTAGGCCCACTCTATCATAACCTGGTAAAATATGAAATTGTGGATGAGCTAGCTGATAAATAGCAACACCAGTATTCGCACAACACAAGATCAAAAAAACAATGACAAAGGCCATCCGGTATTTATCAGCAGCCAATAGATAACTGAATAAAATGTAAAAACCTAAAAGAACGAAGAGAAGAAGCATCTCAAGCCTTGCTTCATGNGTGACAGGTGAACCAACGGCTCTGATTAGCATATAAATAAAAAGTGAAAACACTGAAAACCGGCACAGGGAACTACCGCTAAGATTTTTATTATTCTTCAATGAAAAGGCTGCAATTATAAATGCAGAAGCTATTAAAATTAAACCAGGCCACTGAAAAACATCCTTAACTCCAGTTCCAAATACAGCGATCCAAAGATAACCAGCAATCATCAGAACGAATGTAACTAGAGTGNTCATATTCAATATCGCTTTAATTTTTTAGAGTGACACTATCAAAGGCTTTCTCCATTGAATCCAAAAAGATTCTCTGAGTGTACTTCTTAAGGTATAAANCCCTAGCCTTTGCAGACATTTTTTCATGCAAACTCTGATCTATAATCAGACTGTAAAGTGCTTGAGNAAACTCATCACACTTTCCGACTTCGCATAATATTCCGGAATGATCATTCTCCACCATTTCAGGAATTCCTCTCCATTTTGTACTGACTATGGGAAGCCCAAATGCCATGGCCTCTATTAGAACGAGAGGAAAATTTTCTGACTCATAGTAGGAAGGAAAGAAAAATATATCAGCAGAGCTATAAAGTTTCCATTTATCGTCACCAGCAACTCTTCCATGAAGCATAATATGATCTTCAAGATTATGTTTAGAAAGTTNATGCTGAAAAAGTTTTTCTGTCTCTGGTTCCTGCCATGAACCAGCGATATCAATAATAAAATTGGATTCTTTCTGCTTGATNTTCAGAGCCGTTTCAATGACATCTAAAACGCCTTTCGATTTGCGTAAGCCTGCAATAAAAAGAATTCTTTTTTGAACTGCCTCTAATTTTTCACGTTTAAACTTCTCTACAGGAACATCAAGCCCGTTAGGAATGACTACCCTGCGTTCCGAGGAAAAATAATTACTTTCTCTCAGCTGAGAGTTAGATACTTCAATACCTAAATTAGGTTTAGCTAAGGCTAGGTTAGCTAAAAGGCGGACAGGAAATCTAGAGGTTTTTACATATTTTGGGAGACCTCCAGCATGATAGTGGAAAATAGTTCCTNTTGAAAAAGGCCTCACAATTAGTAAGAAAAAAATATCTCTAAGAACCGGCACCAAATTTGGGCTAGCTGGAAGGTAATACAGTGCGCATGGGTACCTCCTTATTAATATGACTAATGACTTAATAATTAGACCAAAAAGATGAAAAACCTTACGAACACTAAACCTACCAACTTGCGATTCTAAAGAACTGTAATTCATCCGCAAAAAATAAATCTGATCAGTATTCCATTCATGATCAAACAACTGCTTAGTAGCAACTGCCTGTCCGTGGTAAGGTGGCGGCGTTTGTCCAATAAGGAGTATGTTTTTTTTATTTTTCACGACTTACATTATATGATGATCATTATTTTTTATTGATCACCCCTTCTCATCACCACATAGGATTTTGGAATAAATAGAAACCTTTCAGTAATTATTTTACAATCAGGNAAAATTTTCTTCAGTTCTCCCTTAGTCATCAATCTGACATCATCTACTTGAGCCTTGACCTCAGATTTGGTTAATTTAACTCTGGCAAATCTTTGTCGTAATGCGAACAATCGAAAAAGTGAGTATTGATATTTTCTTGGGAACCAGTGGATAAATAACGCAAACCAATGAGGTTCAANCGGAAAACACTTTGCTGGTGTCTGAATCCAAATTTTCTTTCCAAGCCTCAACGCAGTATCAGCAAATTTCTTTTGCCTATCGAAATCACCTACATGCTCAATAACACTGTTAGAAAAAACTAAATCATAAGAATTGTCTTGCTCATTAGAGAGTTCACAGCAATCGCCTGAACTGGTCCTCAACTGCACCAAATATTCAGAATCATCAAATTCTATCTTATCAAGATTAATACAATGCACATCAACGCTGATTTTTGCAGTTCTCCAAAACTCTGGCTCTCCTCCAAGATCAATTATTTTCTCTCCCTCCTTAGGCGAAAGCTCTANTAAGAACCTTGAAAATCTGTTCTTTCTGAAAGACGTACATTTTTCATAAATCCATGGAACGATTCCCCNCCAAGTTCGATCATCTTTCATACGGATTAAATCATAAAATTTTCAGTTCCTATAAAACGCAGATCTCTAAACGGGCCTTGATCCCATAACATACTTACCATCACTCAAGATACCATCTTCACTCTCAATAAATTCTTCCTCTTCTTCCGTCACTTCATCAGTTTGCCTATTCATTACACAAAGAACTGCAAGCATTGACCAAAAAGCAATTGCTGCATAAGGAGCCTCAAAAGTAGATTGGAAAAAAGCATTAGCAAAACCAGCAAGCACAAATGCCCAAGCAAAAGCGAGCCCTGGACTATGCTCATCAGAAGACGCTCTTAATTTAATCATTCCTAGCCATAACTCTCTCACGATTAATATACAAATGGGTATGAAAATCATAAGCCCAATAATTCCCAATCGCCCCATAATGGTGATGAGCACATTATGGGGATATCGAGCGATAAGCACATCGGTATTATCAATACCTGTTTGAAAATAGGTGGCGTGGAATTGAGTTGAAATATCTGACCCTAAGCCCAAACCATAGAATGGATTTTCTTTCATGACGTCTTCTATGACCATCTTCCACCAAGTGAATCGCCAGTCTACGTTCTCCTGGGCAAAGCCTTGCTTGCCGCTTCCAATACCAGCAATATCAAAAGAAGAAAATTCATTAATAAAACTCTCAAACCTCCCATTAGTATCTTGAATAATTCTAGACTCAATCAATGAATAAAGGAGAGTCGTTGAAAGCACTCCAATCAACAAACCTGTGGCAAAAAACTTCCAGTGCCCGACAAAGAAAAGGGCACCAACAAACAGGAAAAAGGCGAGATAAAAAACCGCTTTTCCCTGTGCAAATAAAGGGGCCGTACAAAGAACTGAAGAAAAGAGATAAACAATCTTCCATAAACCCGATACTCTTAGGTGTTTAAAATAGCAAAAGGCTGAAAAAGCGATGCAAACTGGAATGAGCGCATCAATGGATGGCATTATTAAAGGAGCACCTCGGACCATAGTAGCAAAAAAGACTTGTTGTTCTAGCCCAGGAACTGCCAAAAATAGAGCCAATAACCCTAAGGCTAGTGCCGAAATTACAGGCAATAGCTTAAGTAGGTATTCACGTGTCGGTCTATGGAGCATAGGAGGAAAAACAAGAAAGAAAAATAATCCATAATAAATTGTCGCCACATCTTTCATCAGAAAGAAAAAAGGGAAATAACTCCGATCAATTAGGAGGTGAGCAAACCCATATATTTGAAATATTAAAAGTGGAATAGTGATAGGGTGCCGTGGTAAGACGTCATTTTTTCCTCCAAGGCAACGAATCAAATGAAAGCCTATAAGTAAAAGTAGTGCCGCCTCACCGATGAAAAGCAGTGAGCCTAACCTTTGATAAGCAAAACCTTTTCCGCCCACAAAATAACAAGCACAAATAATTGCAATAGCCCATCCCTCAAAACGATAATGCTTTCCTACAACGGAAACAAGAACCGCAAAAACNGTCAGCCCAGCAACCGCTATTGCTGTANCNTAATCTCCATTTCCAACCGCCTGACCCATCCATAAAGCAACGAACAGGCCTGCAATCATGAGTACGATGGCTTTTATATTCATCTTAAAATTGAAGGGCTTGTAATCTAATTAATATGAATAATATCAGACGAATCAAGGTAACCTTTTTAGAGATATTCTATAAATGCCCTCCATTCCCCTAATATCCCTAAATTTACGACTTAACTCCGAGCCTTTTAATTGATAATCAAAACTTAAAAGTTCTTCCCAAACATTATTATAGTCCATTTTTTGCAAAGTTATTTCATAGAAATAGTAACGAAAATTCGTGGAATCATAACAAACTGAAATTTCATTTCCCTCCCCAAACTCTAACTTCAATTGAGGAGACACACTACTTTGCAAAGGGTGTCCTCCCAAAACAAATTCTATTAAGTTTGAAACTTGGTCGCCATCCGTATCATCTGCTGCTTCATTTCTATCATCACTTAGTCCTACTTTTTGCTCCCATAGGTCGTGCATACCATCATCATCTAAATCAATCCACTCAATTGGATTCATCTTGTTTGAAAATTCAAAAATGTTAGANCGTCCGTCAAAATCAAAATCTTCTTTCGCATCATTGATCAAAGGGTTCATTTTATGAGTTACTTCCCAGCCATCAAAAACACCATCTTGATCAGTATCATTATTGAAAGGGTCTGTTTGAAACTTAATCTCGGATAAATTATTTAAACCATCGGAATCTGGATCATCTTCAGAATCATTTTTTAGAGGGTTTAATCCATTTCTAATTTCTTCAAAATCGAAAATTCGGTCACTATCAGAATCAGAAGAAAACATGTTNGTCCCAAGACTAAATTCTTGAAAATCTGAAAGACCATCAGAATCATTATCACTTTTTTTTGCATTTTCTAAAGGGTTCCACCCATTCGATATTTCTAAAGCGTCTGGCAAAGAATCAAAATCAGTGTCAGGGTTTAGAGGGTTCGTTTGGTATTCAAATTCAGAAAGATTAATAAGGCCATCACGGTCAGGATCCTCCGTGCCATTCTTAAACAAAGGGTTAATTCCATTATAATACTCCCAGCCATCAGTCATTTGATCCTGGTCAGTATCCTTTATTTTCGGATTAGTACCGACCTCCATTTCTTTTACAGAATTCAAACCATCTCCATCAACATCAACNAGCAAGTCGTTGAATAGCGGATTCCACCCATTAACAACTTCCCATAAATCCTCCAGCCCATCTCTATCAGAGTCTTTATTAGAGGGGTCGGTACGGTTAATAAATTCTTCATAATTATTTAAACCATCAAAGTCATCATCTCCGTCAGGGTCTTGCCTTGAGCCAAACTCTAATTCCCACCAATCCGCCATCCCATCTTCATCTGTATCTTCGGTGCCAAGCCCCAGATCAAGATGTTTGGCAATAAGCATGGATTCAACTATTCTTCGTTGTCTATGATCAAGGAGATTATCATAAGAAATGACCTCAGCGTAATCAGCATCTTGTGCCTCCATCCCTCCAATGTGACCAAGCCATAAAGGTTTATCATTTGGGAGAATCTTACCCCGAACTCGTGCCTGCTCAGATCCGTCTAGGTACAAAATTACCAATTCGTTCAGTGCATCGTATTGTAAGGTTAATACTACCGTCTGGCCTGCGACAATTTTTTGAAAAGCCCCTACAGAAATTGATGCCTCCTCTTGTGTNGAGTAAAGACGCAAATAACCATTTTTTANAACGAGTCTAAAACCACTCTTCCTCCACACATCATTACTCATTAATGCATAAANTTTACCATCATTATTTACAGACTTAATACGTACAACAGAAAAAAATGTCCACCCCCCATTTGATTCTTCAATAACATCAGCTCCTTCTACCCTGAGATCACCATTACTAAAATCTAGCATTGGATAATTATCTTTAGGCAGTTGAAAGATACTCGGCGCATCATGGTTGAAAGGAACTTTCATAGTTACGCCATTTCCTCTGTGGTCACTCCAAAGTGGAACTGATNCAATGGACTCATAATTAATCACTGAAGACTTCAGCCACATATTAAGCCCATTAAGTGGTAGCTGATCTAATTGCAGGTCATGAACCTTGGGTTGAGAGTCGATTTCATATTCTTCAATGTTAGTTAAAGAATCATTGTCAGGGTCGGCTAGAGGGTCAGCTGATTTAGGGTCAAGGCCATTACTAATTTCCCAATGATCTGGAATTCCATCACCATCTGTATCAGTCTTCGATGGATTTGTTGAAAATCTAAATTCATCAACATTAGAAACGCCATCACCGTCAAAATCCTGATCTTTATCATCTATACTAGTATCTAACCCGTAGGTTTTTTCCCAACTATCAGGTAATCCATCACCATCCTCATCATTATCATCTAAAAGAAAATTATCCACGAATGGTGCNTTTAGCTCTTCATAACTGATACCAGTCGTATCAATAATCAATTGACGAATCTCATCATTATTAGGGTTAAAAAAGGAAGAGTGTTTTCCAATAAAATGACTATCATCATCCTGCCCTAATGACTTCCATTCTTCCCAATTATAAAATTTAGCTATGAAGTCCTCAGGCAGTTGACCTTGAGCATACCAATGAAAATTTCCACTGTTTGGCTTACCAGAATAATAAGAATTATTACGCCAAACGTTTGGTTTTTTCAGAAAATCATCATATGTCTCCCATCCAAAGGAACCATACTGAAGCCCACTATAACCTCCTAGCGGCATAACAATAACGTTATCATAAATGCTATTTCCTTCGGCAACATGCTCACCACAAAATCCATCAGTATACTGTGGTCTGTACTGATTTATTATACCAACTCCGCCTCCTCTGGCACTAGAATCTGGTGATGACTCGAAATAATTATTGTGAATATTTGCATCTTCAGCGTTTTGAATCACAAACGGAACTCCCCACAAAAGGCCACCCCGAGGATCAAGTCCGTTACAACGCAAAATATTCCTTCGAATCTCACANCCACAACTCAGCTCATAAATCAAACCCTCCCAAGAATTAAATTCACTAAGGTTTTCTTCAAACAAATTACTAGTTGCATTAATATCAAACCAAAACCCAGGCCCTGTATTATGGTGCGCATAATTTCTTCTAATTATTGTGTTGGTAACACCTGGAACCTTGCATCCTCCACGCGCCCAATCTCCTGAAAACCCAGCCCAACCGTTGAATCCAAACTCACTAAACTCNATCAAAGTCCCGTCTCCACCATTATGCAAACCAGCCAAGCCATTATGATTGAAAACAGACCTCCTAATAATAGAATTATTGGATATCCTAATTCCTATGCAATGACTACCTGACACTGTACAATTTTCGACTAACGCCCCAGGACCAAGATCAACGGCAGGCGTTAAGTTGTAGGTAGCATAGTTTTCAATTTTTAAATTTTTTAAAGTTGCTCTACCTTCCAAAGCTTTAATCCCATAATTTGATAAACCGCTAAGCTCCATCTCGAGATCCGTGGGATCGAATCCAATATAAACTTTATCGCTTTCATAATCATAAAACCAATATCTTCCAGTTAACAAATACTTCGATAGAGCCATTCTCTGAATGAGTGGAACATCATTGCAAAAAAGATCATGAGGATAATTTGCTCGTTGCTCCCAAACTCTAGACTCGTCATCTAAGTAAGGAATTAATTTTGAGTGTGGACCATCGTGAACCCAATATGGAGCTTCAAATCTCCAGCCTTCTAACAATTCAGCGCCGGATAATACAGCGCCATCCTCTCCAATCAAAGAATCTCCCGCTTTTAAATTTAATTCATGTCCCCGATGAACTCCTCTTCCAAGCCTATATTCTGTNCCCTCAACATTCCCTTCAATAACAGCTTGCANGTCGGCACCGAGGGGCAATAAAACAGTTTCTGCATGGACCTTTAAAAATGATAAAAAANACAATTGAATCCAAAGGATTAGAAATAATGAACTGTTATTCAGATGGTGCAACACTCTCATCTCTTTAGTCTCTAATAATAGATTCCATGAAACGCAGCCTTTCTGCTTCCCATCGATTACTACCAACGTAAGGAGCAACTTCATTGAGTGGTACTCTTCGCCCATTCATCTTATTTACAAAATCAACTATCCTTTCTTTACCGAGAGTCAAAGACCTGGGCTCATTACTTAACTGAAGAAACCAATCAGGCAATTCTTTATCAAGAAAAGCCGTATCTTTATAAGGAACAATCACAGGCAGNCCAGCCGATAAATATTCTCGGACTTTAAGAACTGAAGCCTCATTCATTCCATTTTCATATAAACCAGCGGANCCAATACCAGCAACAGCTCCCTCAAAAACCTTCAAAAAATCAATCTTTTCCAAAAATGAATATANTTGGATATTTTCAGGCAATTCAAGGGACTCAGCATCAAACCCAGTAATTAAATCAAATTCCAACTCTCCCAATGAATTTTCTGCTAGCTCAATCAAATTATCTAAACCGTGCCACGGCTGGATACCAGAGCTAATGAAAACTAATCTTGGAACTGAAGAATCTGAAGCCGAATATCTAACAGTCTTTTGCTTCTCATCAATAGGAATTGAATTAGGTATATAGCATGTAGGTTTATTCATTTCTAAGTATCCCCCTAATTCAAGTATTTCCTTAGAGGCCGAAACAAAGCCTGCACTTGATCGACTAAACTTTTTATGAGTCAACAAATAGTACCAATACCTGATTCGCTCGATCCAGTTTTCTTGAGATCGACGCTTAAATTCNCCACCGAAATGAGTGTTGATTTCAATAACAGTGGGAATTCTCCTCATTAATTTCATTATTGATGCCTTATGAAATTCCCACCTTAAATATATAATATCAGGCTCATAACCCATAACAGATTCACAAAGTTTAGAATAAACTTTCCGGTTTTTAATTACAGCGAGNGGGGAACTCCAAACTCGATCTTTAACAAAAAATTTTGCTCCTTTGATGTGATCCTCTTTTTCCTCAGTTGCACAAAATATTTCAACCTCATGACCTGAATCTCTCCAGTCTTGAGCCTGCCTAAAAACTTTCCTAGTAACTCCATCATTATGACAAAGGTTCCAGGTGATAATGTAAGCAATTCGCATCAGAAATTAAACGGTACGCTAGATATCTTCACTTGAAATAATTTATCATCGCTGTCACGCAAGCAGGAGCCGAATTTCCATCACCGTATAAAGAGTCAGAAAACTGGATGTCCTCATTCAATTCAAATGAACTTATTATTTTTTTCTGATCAGTTCCAACTAAACGATTAGCTCCACCAGTAAGAGTTTCTACCCATTCTGTTTCTTCTCTGAGCGTAATGCATGGTTTCTTAGACCAATAGGCTTCTTTTTGGAGCCCTCCTGAATCAGTAAGGACGTTTGTCGAAAGCGCCAAAACTGAAGCCATTGATAAATAACTAAAAGGTTCACATGTAGTAATTTGATTAGGTAGAGAGATAGCTAAATCAGTTATCTTTTTTCTTGTCCTAGGATGAATAGGAAAAAGAATTGGTCTTTTCGCATGTTCAAACGCCTTAAAAATATCTCTAATCTTAGATTCATCATCAGTGTTTTCAGCACGATGCAATGTTAAAAGATCAAATTCATTCTCAAAATTAAAATCTGCNACCTTAGGAAGGTAGTTCTCAGTATTACTTACAATTTCGAGAGCTTGTTTTGCCGCATCAGCCATAATATCCCCAACTGCCAAAACTCCTTCTACTATTCCTTCATTTTTTAAATTAGAAATTGCCGTGTCGCTTGGACAAAGAAGTANCGCTGAAATATGATCTGTAAGTATTCGATTAACCTCTTCTGGCATCTTCTTATTAAAACTTCTTAGGCCCGCCTCCATATGCACAACAGGGACATGTATTTTGGAAGCAGCTAAAGAACCAGCAAGCGTTGAATTGGTATCACCATAAACCAGAACAAAGTCAGGACTCTCTTTTATGATAACAGCCTCAATAGATTCTAACATCTGACCAGTCATCTGAGCATGAGAACCACCTGAAATATCTAAATTATATTTTGGGGGAGGNATTTTGAGCTCATCAAAAAACACTTGTGACATCTCATAATCATAATGCTGTCCTGTATGAATTAATATTTCATCTAAACCCGACTCTATCATAGCAGCGCTGACAGGGGCCGCTTTAATGAATTGTGGCCGGGCTCCAATGATAGTAACGCACTTCATAATTGATAAATTCCTTCTACTTACTGTTACCTATCCGTAATTTCAATTGGTTATAAATATGCAAACAATCTTTACGAAACAGAGCCATCATGAATGTAAGTATTAAAAGTAGGTAAATTGAAGATTTAACCAACGCTTTTAAAATAGGCTCTTCGGAATTGAAATAACAACTCAAATACCAACTTAGTAGAGCAACAAGAGCAGATAATATCCCAATGGAAAAAATATATCGATATGGCAATAAGTGATTCCACTTTGTATCGGATATCTTAGCACAACAGAGAATGCAGTATGGGACGACAAATAACCATACGACAGCAACAGTTCCCCAAGCTGCACCGTCCATACCAAATCTTAAGACTAAAAAATACGTTATAACAGTATTTAGAAATAATGTTATTATAGCTCTAAAAAGTACAAGCTTGGTCTTACCCGCACCTTGGAATAACATCCCAAAATAAGCTACCCTCGCCGGAAGCATGAGCATGTAAATCCTGAACGGGCCGACACTATCCTTAAACTTTTCAGAATATAATATTACCATCAACTCTTGAGAAACTAGAAAGAATAGAAATCCTGCAGGCAAAAGAATGAACGTCACGCGGCGGACCATGAGCTGCCATAAATTCAAAGCTTCACGAGCATTACCTTTACCGAATGCCCTCACAATTTCAGGTAACATCACTGCTCCAGCTGCAACCGTTATAGCGGCTATAAGNGGCACCTCCATCGCACCATTTGAAAATACTGCATAGTCTTCCGGATCAAGCAGCAACGAGACCATCAGTCGGTCAATTGCCAAAGCCATTCCTTCTAGCATTGCTCCAAGTCCCAAAGGGACAGCATACTTCAGTTGAATATTTATATTACTAAAAGAAATTAAATTTCGAGTTTTCTGGGAGTTTCGAGTCAATCGCCAAATCAGACCAATTCCTATCAATGNTCCACACAAAACTACACATGACTGAAGCCCAATTATAAAATCTAATTTGGTTAATGAAATAGCAGTGAGAGCAACAGAAGCAGCGAGCAGTATTCTAAAGATGACTGANAATATAGCGCTCAGCTTTGCACGATCTAAAGCAACCAAAGAAGAGGTCACATATACAAGAATCAGAGTAGCAGGCCCATAAATAGCTAGCCAAGGAATCGTATTGGCAAGGTCTGGATTACCAAAGACCTTTGGAATGTATGCGCGACCCAAAGTAAGACATAGAACACTAAAAATTAGGGATATGAAAATAATTGCGATTAGGGCATTAAAACAAATTACTCTCTGATTACCTTCATTTTTAGGAATAAAATAAAAAGAGGCAGCAGGTAACCCTAATGCCAGTAAAGGTGCTAAAAAGGTATAAACCAGTAAGGTCTGCTGATATGTTCCGTAGTCGGCCTTGGACTCTAGAACCCTAGAGAGCACAGCGGCAATAACCAAAGTTGATAGAGTCGTTACAACTTGGGACCCCGAGAGGAAGGCCGTTTTCTGGATTCTTGACATTAATTAANGGGCCTCTATCTCCACTATATGAAAGTTTTTATTAGCGGAATTAAAGATACCTACAACCTTAATATATTTTAAATCAACTGGAGAGAATTTATGTCTCTGCCAACCTTTTGATGGTCTTTTTGCATGATCAGCTATCATCTCCCATTCTCCGTCATCTTCTCTGAGGACAAATAACTGATATAAGTATTCTCTAGATTTATCTTCATTATGAAGAAGAAAATTAATTTCTTTCACACTAGTAGTCTCTGGAAATGAAACGATAAAATCTGCAGGGCAAAAACCCCAAGCAAAACCTTCACTGCCACTGTACTCTAAGTCACCATCAATTAAACTTTGAGGAGAATTCTGAGCTATAGCTTTCGCCCCATTCGATGCTAATGCATAGTCTTTACTACCCTCCTCTAAAGATCCATCACCAGATCTATGATCCTTATCTCTAAGTGCTACTTCTCTTTTAAATCTTATACTTTCATTCTTTACCAGAAGGGCATCATTCAGCTTACCCAATTTATTGAGACGCGACTCAAGAGAGCCCAATGTTTGTTCATATTTTTTTTCCCAAACTCTAATGGCTGATAATGCTTCACGATTAAATCTTTGGCATTGATCTCTGAGCTTCAGAGGAGAGCTTGGAACTTTACCTATCAGCTTAGATCCTCGTGTTTTTGAAATACGTAATCTCTCCTCCCTAACTAATAAGGCATTTTCAACCTCTGAAACGTTAGCAAGATTTTTCTCCAAATTCTCTAATGAATTTTTATGCCTATTTAATAGGGGGGCTAGAACTGAATCTATTTTATTGGAAAAACTATTCTTTAGTCTCTCTAATTCTGATTCGGCAGTAATGCCGTTGGCGGCAAACATTAAAAGTATTAGGCTTATCCACCAAAACTTTGTTAGTGCGTACATAATTTCTTANTCTATTATAATTCACGTTATCAGCAAAGGATTTGCTCCAAAGCACTCAATTATAACTTTCCGAGTATACTGGAACTACTGGAGTAATGCTAGATCGAGTATTTCCTTAAGCCAAGAATCTGCATGAAGGCCCTGAATAAAAAGAGTGGGTTATTCTTAAGATANCTCTTCCACAACCTTCTTGGCTCTTTACAAAGTCTATAAAACCACTCTAATCCACAAGACTGCATCCATGACGGTGCTTGCGGAATTAAACCAGCATGAAAATCAAAAGCTGCGCCAACACCGAAGAATATNTTTGAACCCTCAAGACTNGAATCACCTGAATCATTTTTTCCATACTTATTTAAAAACCCGCTCATAAACTTTTCTTGTTTAGGAGTACTCANTCCCACCCAAATACAATGAGCTCCTGAATCATTTATTTTATTCCTTACCTCGATTTCTTCATCATTAGTTAAAGGTCTAAANGGAGGCGTGTAAGTTCCTACAACCTGAATTCCAGGAAACTTTTCCTTTAAATTACTCTTCAATTTTTCAGCAACCCCCTCTCGTCCACCATAGAAAAAATGTTTNACATCACATTCCNTTGACCGAGAGCAAATGTTCAGCATTAAATCAGGCCCATAAACTCTAGAAACTTTCTTATATCCATTTAATCGCGCATACCACACCATAGGCATACCATCAGGTGTATTTAAAAAAGTGTTATTTAATATATCCTTAAATTTGGGATCACTCTGGGCCTCACTTACACCATGAACTCCAGTAACACCAACATACCCTTGTTCACCTGATTCAATCGCTTCAAAAATAAGCTCTTCAGCAATATCAAGATTAATTGGGCTTATTCCAACGCCTAGTACATTGACACGATTATCTGAATACTCCTCATCTTTAGTCTTATTCATTGNGTTATCGAATTTTCATTAAATTCTTCAGAGCAATTAGACAANTTTGGCACCATAAGGCATTTCTTTCCATTAGTATGAATGATAAAATAAAACTATTCGNNCAGCCAACCTTTAAGCTGTGATCTTAAATTTTCGCTGTTCTCAACTAANTAACGAGAACCTGCATCAATCCAAACACCAGATCCCTCACCTGAAGAAAAATGCAAAGCCACCGAATCAGAACCTGGATGAGCAACCAGAATGTCCCTAATCATATGCAAGTCGCTAACTTTGTGAACGTCTCTCTTAAAATAAACATTAAGCACCGAGGGCTTGGAGAGAGNCTCATAATTAGAATNACTACCTACTTGAGAGTTTTGTGACTTATCGATATTTTTAGGCNCAGAATTTTCAGAAGGTTTACTTATAGGCCTAATTTTTTCAGCTGTGAGCCTTTTAGTTTCTGAACGTGAATCAATTTCTACCTTTGCTAATAATTCGATTACTGCACCAACTTGAAGGACTTCAGTTGACTTAACGAAAACCTCACTCCATACCATTACTTCAGCTTGTCCGGTAAATTCTTCAAAGTTTAATTTTGCAAATGGCTTTCCAGCCTTCTTGGTAAACATTTTCTCAACTCCAGCAATTCTACCCATAAAATTATATTTTTTGTGTTCTTTAAGGTCTTGGAGTTCGGACAGCCTTTTATATTTATCACTTGAGAAAAGTGATCGATAAGAATCTAAAGGGTGACCTGTAACATAAAATCCAAGTAATTCACGCTCGGCAGCAAGAATCACATCTTCGCTCCAGGGCTCGTAATCTACTTGAGAATTATCTAGTGATCCATTAGCCGTAGAACCATAATCAGTATCCTCATCAAATAAGGAACCTTGTCCTGAGACTCGGTCTTTATGTGCAAGTGAAGCAGCAGAAATAATTGAATCTACTCTAGCGAAAATACGAGCACGCTCTTCACCGGAAAAATCGAAAGCACCAGCCCTAGTTAAAGATTCTAAAATCTTTTTATTAACAGATCTCGATTGCTGTCGTCTTGCAAAATCATCAACACAATCATAAGCCCCCCCTTCTACCCTCTCATTGATAGCTAGATCCATTGCCGCAGCCCCCACATTCTTAATTGCTGCAAGNCCATATCTTATTGANGTTGCATCTTCTCCGGGAGAATCTTCAGGAGAAAATTTCAGGAAACTCTTATTCACATCAGGNGGCAAAACCCTTATACCCATNGATTTGCATTCCTCGACAAAAACTGAAATTTTATCGGTATTATTGATNTCATTGGANAGCAGAGCTGCCATGAACTCAACGGGATAATTAGCCTTTAAATAAGCAGTCTGATAACTTATAAGGCCGTAAGCTGCAGAGTGTGATTTATTAAATCCATATCCAGCAAATTTTTCGAGTAAATCAAAAATTCCATTCGCCTGTTTGTCTGGTATCTCATTGAATTTTTTACATCCCTCTACAAAAATCGTTCTTTGCTTAGCCATTTCCTCTGGGTCTTTTTTTCCCATGGCTCGCCGTAACAAATCAGCATCACCTAAACTATAACCTGCAAGCACGTTCGCAGCCTTTTGAACCTGTTCTTGGTAAATTAAAATTCCATGCGTTTCTCTTGAAACTTCCTCAAGTAGAGGGTGCAAATACTGGACCTTTTTCTTACCTTTTTTACGGTCGATAAAATCTGGTATAAGTTCCATCGGACCGGGGCGATATAAAGCAATTAAGGCAATAATATCCTCAATCCTATTAACTCCAAACTGCTTACAAAGTGCCACCATTCCTCCTGATTCAAGCTGGAACACACCACAAGTTTCACCTGCATTTAATAGTTCAAATGTTTTAGCATCATCAATAGGAATTTTAGAGATATTAAATCCAGACTCGTTACCATTTATCAAGTCGACTGCATCTTGGATAACCGTAAGAGTCTTCAAGCCAAGGAAGTCCATCTTAAGCATTCCTAAGTCCGTAAGAGGCTTCATTGCGTACTGAGTAACTACCTCATTTTCGTTTCCCCTAGTCAATGGAACATGAACATCAAGCTCACAATCTCCTATAACTATACCTGCAGCATGTATTCCAACTCCACGAGTTAGTCCCTCAAGAAAAGTAGAATATTCCCATAGCTGTTCAGTAGCAGGCTCATTTGCAATAGCCTCTTTCAGCTCAGGGTTTTTCTTTCTAGCAGATGCCAAATTAATTCCTAACTCGTTAGGAATCATTTTGGCTATTCTATCTGCTTCTCCATAACTTAAACCCATGACTCTACCAACATCNCGAACGACACTCTTAGCACCTAAGGTTCCAAAAGTTATAATATGAGAAACGCACTTCTCTCCATATTTTTGACGAACATATTCAATGACCTCAGGTCTCCTAGTTTGACAAAAATCAACNTCCACATCAGGAGGACTAACACGTTCAGGATTAAGAAACCTCTCGAAAATTAAACCATAGCGCAAGGGGTCAAGGTCCGTAATACCAAGTACGTAAGCCACTAGAGATCCTGCGGCAGAACCCCTGCCAGGCCCCACTGGAATTTTATTATCTTTGGCCCATTTAATAAAATCCCATGTAATTAAAAAGTAGGAAACAAATCCCATTCTCTCCATGATACCAATCTCATAGTCCAGTCTGTCTCTAAGCTCNTCATCATTCTCTGCCTTCTCTGTTCCATACCTTTCAGCAAGACCCTGCTCACATAAATCACGAAAATAATCCTTTCTTGAAGAACCTGTATTGATTTCATATTCGGGATATCTCTCCGAGCTAGTGGAATCTAAGACCATATTAAAGTCGATCTTCTCCGCTATCTCCAAAGTATTATCACAAGCGACTGGCACCTCCTTAAAGAGCTGCCTCATCTCCCTTGCTGTCTTGAAATGAACTTCCGGAGAATANCGCATTCTATTCTCATCAAGGACCATCTTTCCTGTTCCAATGCATATTAAAACGTCATGAGCTTCATGGTCTTTACGGTTTAAAAAATGGACATCATTGGCGGCTACAGGCTTTAAGGAAAATTCTCCACAGAATTCCAATAGCTGCCGATTACATTGGCGCTGTTGATCCATTCCATGATCATGCATCTCAAGATAAAAATCATCCTTCCCATATATATCTACAAATTCACGCAACTTTTCCCTGGCTATATCAAGCTGGTCCTGTTGAATCCAATAGTTTATCTCTCCATTAATACAACCACTCAAACATATAATTCCCTCTGAAAATTTATCTAAAGCTTCCTTATCTATTCTTGGCTTATAGTACTGTCCATCAAGGTGAGCATGAGAAACCAAGCGAACAAGATTTTCATACCCTATAGCATTCTTAGCCAAGAGTGTTAGATGATGGGCATTCGGAAGACCTGGAACCTTTTTCTTTTCGAGCATCGAACCAGGAGCAAGATAAACTTCAGAACCAATAATCGGTTTGACTCCTGACTTGGAAGCTTGCTTATAAAAGTCTATCGCACCGTAAAGGTTACCATGATCAGTCATTGCCACCGCNGGCATTTTGCAGCGGTTCACTTTCGCCATGAGATCTGCAATTTTNACAGCCCCATCGAGTAATGAATACTCGGTATGAAGATGTAAGTGTACAAAGGAATCAGACATTTAATAAAAAAGACGAACTAATGAATGATTAGTTATAAAGAAACAGGACGCACTCATTCAAGTCCGATTACAGGTAACTTAAAAAAATGTGCATCGAAGGGAAAAATCACGAAAGCTATCAAAAGCGTTTTTGAGGCCTATTCTACCGAAATAAGGTTATATTTGGAGGTCGTTGTGGTATCCATTTCTGCACCTGAAGCCCCACCAATTGACATGGTCATCTTCATTTTCGTCTCGCTTTCGATAAGCATACCGAGTTGAGGATCAAATAATAGAGTGCCATTCATCTTGGAATCTTTAAAAGAAACTAAACCTTCCCCATTTGTCTCTGCCTTTCCTTCAAAATCGATCGCTGCCAGTTTCTTGCCTGAGGATTCAACTGGCCCTTTATAAATATAGTCTATTGTCATTTTCATTTCACCAATCTGCTGCATTTTGAAATCCTGTTTACTTTGCCAACTCGCGTTAGGTTGAACAACGGTCTCTGGAAAACCAAAATCCTTAAGCTGTTGAATCATATTTTCAATTTCTGCTTTTCCCATAGCTCCGATTCCAATACCATTTCCTGCTCCATCATCTTCTCCTTCAAGAGATAAAATTTTATTATTTTCATCAAATGTGGCATCATAGGTTTGATCGTTAAGACTTGATAAAGCAGTCTTCAATAATGGGTTTTGGTTGTCAGGATTTTCTGAATCATAAACCATATTTTGACCCGCCATTTGCATTGACATTTTGACCTTATCAAATCCAATCTTTATATTTTTATTAGAGCTTCCATCAACCTTTTTTACATCCACTCTTACATCCATAGACATTTCAGTTGAAGANCCTCCAGCTCCTGCCAATGGCAAGTCCATCTCTGTATCAGTGATCTGTCGAAATAAGTAAGACTTACTAGGAATCCATCTAGAAACTAACAAAACCCCTTGGCCATTTTTCTCCCATGGACCATCATTATCGTCAGCCTTAATCCCTCTTTGGTCCGCNTTTTTCTCTAATTCCAAAGCATTATTAACCTCACCCTTGTCGCAACTCATTATCATTAGACAAGCAAATGATAGGAAGATTAAATAAATATGATTTGTTAGCATGGAGACAATTGTATCTTCTTTAAGCCATAAAACTAAAGTTAAATAACAACTAATTGAAAGGCTTTTAAGTCATAGAATAACAAANGCTTAAATAAATTAAAAAAGCCCTAATTTACANAAATTACCNCAATGCAATTAACTANCTTAATTAACCATATTAAGAAATAGGGTTGGCACGGGAATAGCTTAGTATTAATATACCTACTAAACAAAATATGCTAAAGTGATTCCTAATGAACTAAGGGTTGGAAATCATATTAGCACTCAAAGAAATTAAGAATTATGAAAAAAGTTGAAGCTATCGTAAAGCCATTCAAGCTAGAAGATATCAAAGAAGCCTTATCTGAGATAGGAATCCAAGGAATGACCGTCACCGAAGTAAAAGGATTCGGTCGTCAAAAGGGCCATACAGAGATTTACCGAGGAAGTGAATACACTGTGGATTTTTTACCAAAAGTGAAATTAGAAATTGTTGTCGATGATGAACAAGTCGACGACGTAATCGACAAGATCGTTTCGACAGCTAATACTAGCAAAATTGGAGACGGTAAAGTATTCGTTTCACCAATTGAGGAAGCCGTAAGAATTAGAACAGGTGAAAAAGGACCAGATGCGGTTGCTGTAAGTTAGTCTAAAAAATAAATAGTTTTATTAGGAAAACCCTCTTCAATTCGGAGAGGGTTTTTTTGTTGCCCACTTTAAAATTGGGTTGTTATATAATCTTTTTTAAATAGGCAGCCATTCAAGGATGAACGATGAACTAAACCTTCCAGACCTTCCCTCGAGGGATATTCTAACTAAATATCTAGGAAAGATGTTATTGGCTCGGGGAATTGGACTACCCAAGCATGGCGAACCTTGGCACCTTGTGCAAGTTACTGAACCCTCGGAAACCGGCACTCTGGATGAGGTTCCCATAATGGCTTTTGAGGTACTATTTTTAACACCGAAAGAAAGAGAGTCTGGTACATACATTTTTACGAATGAATCAAATGATCTCGTAGGAGCCATGTATTGCTCTACCTTCATTAGCCCAACTAAAGCAACCTGTATGAAATCTCTATTCTCAAACATTGAAGAGGGGGAAACAGAAATAATTGAAGCATCAGAAAATTAATTACGATGTTTAATTTGCCATGTGACAATTAAACATCGACTCACACTTAGTTTTCTTATTTTTATTTGCAAAATATCAATTGCAAAAAAGGAGCCAGAAAGACGTAAAACCTATTCTGCCTGTTTCTATAAACTCTCTAACTTTGTTCAATCATGTAAAATTGGCGTTGAAGATTTAAAAGTTACAAGTTGAAGTCTCGATAAAATAATTTGTATTATTATTACAAGATGAAACTTAAAGCTCAATTTCTCATAATTTTCTTAGTATATAGTTTACTTAGTAACCTAGCTATTAGTCAGGATAACGACTGGCCTCAGTGGAGAGGCCTTAATCATGATGGAATTGCCAGTAGCGAGCAGAACCCACCAATTAAATTCAATACTAAAGATAATATTATATGGGCTTCAAAAATTCCAGGAAGAGGACATGGGTCGCCTACTATTTATGGGAATAAAATCTTTTTAGTGACCGCAGACGAAACCGCTAAAACACAAACACTTTTATGCCTGAGTAGAGATACCGGTAAAACCCTATGGACTAGAGAGGTGCACAAAGGAGGCTTCCCAGAGAAATCTAATAAAAAAGCTAGCCAAGCATCATGCACCCCAGCAACTGATGGNAANTTTGTTTATATAAATTTTTTACATAATGGCACAGTATTTACTACAGCCTTNGACTTTATGGGTAATAAAGTTTGGCAACAAAAAATCAGTGACTACATATTACATCAAGGATTTTCAACATCCCCAGCCATTTATAAATCTCTCTTGATTGTGTCCGCTGATAATAAGGGGGGTGGAGCAATTTGCGGGCTCAATAAATCTGATGGTAAAATAATTTGGAAAGTAAATCGCCCAAAAAAACCAAATTACGCGTCACCAATAATATTTAATATTAACGGTAAAGATGAACTTGTTTTTCAAGGATGTGATCTCGTCACGAGTCTGAACCCATTAACCGGGGAAAAATTATGGGAAACCTCTGGGTCAACTACAGAATGTGTTAGCTCTATTGTCACTGATGGCGAACATGTGTTCACTAGTGGAGGGTATCCAAANAACCATGTTNCAGCCATTAAGGCTGACGGCTCAGGAGAAGTCGTATGGGAAAACATAAGCCGGGTTTATGTTACCTCTATGATTGTTAAAGATGGGTTTCTTTTTGCTATTATGGATAATGGAAACGCAATGTGCTGGGATTCTAAAACCGGTAAAAATATGTGGAGAGAGCGATTAAATCGCGCAACCAGCGCTTCACCNGTTTTGGTCAAAGATAGAATTTACGCCGTTGATGAANTTGGAAANTTTTCTNTCTTCTCTGCAAATCCCAAANAATTTAANATCTTAGCAAAAAATAAAATTGGCGATCAAGTTTACGCAACGCCTGTTATTTGTGATAGCAAGATATTCATCAGAGCAGCGGAATTAATTGATGATAAAAGGCAGGAGGTTCTTTATTGCATAGGGGGTAAAGAAACCTCCAAATAACTAAGAAATTATTTGCTCGACTACCCTTCCATGTACATCCGTCAAGCGGTAGTCTCGGCCTTGAAAATCAAAAGTAAATTCTTCATGATCCACACCCATGAGGTGCATAATAGTTGCATTTAAATCATGCACATGAACTGGATCTTTTGTAACATTATAACAAAAGTCATCAGTAGCTCCATGAACATGCCCCCCTTTAACTCCACCTCCAGCCATCATCATACTAAAACATTTAGGATGATGATCTCTTCCTCCATTTTTTTCTGGTGATTGCGCGTAAACAGTACGACCAAATTCACCACCCCAAACTATTAACGTATCTTCCAAAAGACCACGCTGTTTTAAATCCGCTATCAAACCTGCCGTTGGCTTATCAGTATCTTTACATTGCCTTGGAAGATCTTGTGAAAGTTTGAAATGATGATCCCACCCCATATGAAACAATTGAACAAAGTTAACCCCTCGTTCAGCAAGACGCCTGGCTAAAAGGCAATTTGCAGCATAAGAACCAGGTCTCTGCACATCAGGACCATACAGTTTAAGAATACTTTCAGGCTCTTCTGAAACTTTTACTAGCTCAGGAACACTAGTTTGCATCCTAAACGCCATCTCATATTGAGAAATTCTGGAGTCTATTTCTGGATCACCAATAACANTGGACCTTTGGCCATTGAGTTTATTTAAATCATCTAAAATATCACGCCTCATCTGATTATTGATTCCGGGCGGATTAGATAAAAAATAAACCGGATCTCCAGTGCTTCTAAGCTTGACGCCAGAATGTTCTGTTGGAAGAAATCCTGATGCCCATAAACGACTGTAAAGAGGCTGTGCATCTGATGAACTACCCCTAGAAGTTAAAACAATATAACTAGGTAAATTTTTATTTACAGAGCCTAAGCCATAGGAAAACCATGAACCTATACTTGGCCGACCCGCTAACTGTGAACCTGTCTGAAAAAAAGTTATCGCTGGGTCATGATTAATAGCCTCTGTGTTTAGTGAACGAATCAAGCATATATCGTCAGACATACCCCCTATATTGGGAATTAATTCACTAAAGGAGGTTCCACTCTGTCCGCATCTATTAAAGGCATAGTTACTAGGATGAACAGGTAATGATTTTTGGGTTGATGTCATCGTTGTGATCCTTTGACCCATTCTTACAGAATCCGGCAAGTCTTTACCTCTATGCTTCTCAAGTGCATTTTTGGGATCAAACAAATCAATCTGCGAGGGACCTCCAGACTGAAAAAGGTAAATAACACGTTTCGCTTTGGCCACATGNTTTAAAAAAGAACCCCCTTTAGCATCTTGCGAAAACATNCTACCCAAAGCCGTTAAACCTATGCCATGGGCAGAACCGGATAAAAATGTTCTACGGTTAAGACGGTCCAAAGATTCAAGTTCTCTACTCATTTGTTTATCACCTCATCTAAGTTCAATAGCACGTTAGCTACAGTCGTCATCGATGCTAATTCAACGGGGTCTATTGAAGGGATAACCTTTGATTCTCCCACTTCCAATAAGGCTAAAGCCTCGTCTCGATTATCCTTATAATATTTTAATCTTCTCTCATAACCTTTAAGCAATAGGTTAATTTCAAAATCCTTCGGCTTCCTTGACGTCAAACTCCTAAAACCCCATTGAATTTGTTCTTTAGGTTTCTCTTTAACTGTTATCATCTTTTCTCCGAGCTTTTTGGCAGTCTCCACATACGTAACACTGTTTAATAAAGATAACGCTTGGAGTGGGGTATTCGAACTTGATCTTCGAACACTGCAAACTTCTCGGCTGGGCATATCGAAAATAGCCATGCCTGGATTAGGAACAGTTCTTCGAATCCTTGAGTATAAACTCCTACGGTAAAGTTTATCTCCATGATCTTGCACAAATGTTCCTCTTTTCTCGATNTCTCTCCATAGGCCCTTAGGCTGATAAACCCAATAACTCGGCCCGCCAACCTTATCTATAAGAAGGCCCGAAACAGATAAGGCCTGATCTCGAACCATCTCTGATTCGAGTCGTTGTCTTGGGCCCCTACTAATCAATAGATTATTTGGATCAACTCTTAATTTTTTTGAATTTACTAAGTGCTTCTGTCGGTATGTAGCACTTGTCAGAATTTGCTCCACTAACCTTTTAATATTCCACCCATTATTAACAAAATCATTTGATAGCCAATCAAGCAACTCAGGGTGTGAAGGTGGTTCAGACCGCACTCCTAAATTTTCTGTNCTTAAAACAATTCCATTNCCAAAAAAGATCGCCCAAATGCGATTAACTATGACACGTGATGTGAGTGGATGTTCTCCATTTACAAGCCACTTTGCTAAACTCAAACGGTCTGGGTATGACTTTTTATTATCAACTATCAACGAAGATGGTAAGCCTGGAAAAACTTCCTCACCTTTAGAATCATATTGCCCACGCTCNAGGATATACGCCTTTCTCCTCTCNGACATATTCCTCATTATCATNACATAAGGATAGAAGGTTTCTATCTTAGTTATTTCTCGATCCTGGGCAGATTTATCTTTGTATTCTGATTTTATCTTAGAAATTTTATTATCATATTCTTCTGGCTTATATCTTATTCGAGGCTCGGCGCTTCCTCTCAAATTATTAATGAAACCTTTTTCGTCTATATTATTAAAATAGGCAAAGAGCTGATAAAATTCTTTCTGCGTTATAGGATCATATTTATGATCATGACAACGAGCACAACTCAAAGTTAGCCCCATCCAAACTGTTCCCATTGTCTCAACCCTATCAATAACATATTCAGTCCTCCACTCCTCTTCAATTGCCCCTCCTTCGGTTTGGATTCTGTGATTTCTATTGAAGCCAGTTGCTATGATTTGAGCATTGGAAGGGTTTGGAAGTAAATCGCCTGCTAACTGTTCGATAGTAAATTCATGAAAGGGTTTATTATCATTAAAAGATTCAATGACCCAGTTTCTCCATGGCCATTGACTGTTTTCTAAATCATTATCGTATCCATGACTGTCACCATACCTTGCGCCGTCTAACCACCAGACAGCCATACGCTCTCCATATGATTTAGAGGATAGTAGCTTTTTTATCACTCTTCGATATGCAAACTTTGATTCGTCATTTAAAAAGTTATCGATATCTTCGATGCTGGGCGGGAGACCCGTAACATCAAAACTCACCCTTCGAAGCCATTCCTCTTTAGAGGCTTCTTCCTCTGGAGAAAGTCCAGCATCCTTGATTTTTTCAAATATAAAGGAATCAATCTCGTTATAGCCCCAATTAAATTTTCCGGGTACTTTTATCTTTGCAGGCTTGGAGTAAGACCAAAATTCAACCTCCTTATCTTGCTTTATTGGTTGTTCACCATAAACGGCACAAGCTATAAAAATTAGCATATTAGCTAATAAAATAGGATTATTTGTAGCGGCCAACCTCATTTGTTATTAGGATATAATGAATTAATAAAAGAGTTAAGAGTTTTCCGTTTCATATTCTTAAAAAAAGCCTAAAATATTTGTAAGACACTCACTCAAAGTTGATTACAAATAAACAAAGAACCGTTTCTTTTGCAATCTGGGCAGCACGAATTCTCGCACCCACATTTATATTTTTAGTGATTTCAAGCTGCCAAAAAAAAGGCAATATAGAAAAAAATTTAACGGTTGCCGACGAACCTGTAATCGAAAACACTTCATCTAAAAGTGAAACTCAATCCTTTGGTATTTCTAAAAATTCAATAAACAAATGGAATGACATTGATAATCCAGCCAAGGACGGTTGGCAGACAGAGGCATTAGCAAAATCTGCAAACGAACAACTTAAAAATCTTGGAAAGCTTTTTTTCACTGATGGGTCACTTGATGATATTATCACCAGAGATTTTACTACTCATCGTTTATCAAAAAAAAATCTAACTACAGTATTAGAAAGTGAAGACTTAATTATACAATCAGCAATTATTAGAAATGATGAGGAAACAGGAGGAAAGAGTTATCTACAGGAAGAATTAATCACGGTAAGAAAACAAAAGGTAAAACCTTACGATGAGAATTATGTGAAATTCAAAGTAACAAGCGTAGATATTGATACAATCAATCAAAGCTTTAGGACAACTGCTCTTTTTACAATTAAATTTAAAACAAAAACAAATATCATTCAAAGAAATGCTGTTTGGTCTATTGATTGGAAAGGCTTAACTGGAACCCCAAAAATATCTGATATCGTTGTTCAATCCTATGATCAATCAACAAGGTTAAACCAAAACAATTTTTTCACGGAGGTAACCGGATCAACTATAAGTTCTAACAAATGCTATGAAGAACAACTTGCGTACGGTATGAATCATTGGTTAAGCCGCACGCCTGTTCGAGCCATGCTAAACCGGTTCGGAACACCGGGACTTTCAATCGGCGACGTTAACGGAGATGGACTTGAAGACCTTTTTTTATGTCAAGAACCAGGCTTACCTAATAGATTATTTATACAAAGGGAAAACGGACAAGCGGTGGAAGCTTCAGAAAAATGGGGAGTCGATTGGATAGAAGACTCGAGATCTTCAATTTTGGCGGATTTTGATAATGATGGTGATCAAGATCTAGCAGTAGCTTGTTACGGTATGGTAGTAATTGCTGAAAATGATCAGCAAAAAAGATTCGTACCTACGGCGATTCTCAAAACAAGTTGGTCAACATCATCATTATCTGCAGCAGATTATAATAATGATGGCCTCCTTGATCTTTATGTATGCGCGTACGTTAACGAAGACAATGGAAGTTCAATAGGAACAGGCAGCAATGAATTCATTTATCACGATGCAGAAAACGGTGCACCAAATTCATTGTTTAAGAACACTACCAAAGGGACTGGAAAATTTTCATTTGTAGATGTCACCCAAGAGTCTGGCCTAAACCAAAATAACTCTCGTTGGAGTTTCGCCGCATCATGGGAAGACTTTGATAATGACGGAGATCAAGATCTCTATGTTGCCAATGACTATGGAAGAAACAACTTATATAAAAATGATAATGGAATCTTTAAAGATATAGCAGCAAAATCATACACCGAGGATAGCGCTTCAGGAATGTCTGTTACGTGGGCAGACTATAATAAAGACGGCATGATGGATCTATATATTTCAAATATGTTTTCCGCCGCAGGTAATAGGATTACTAATCAAAAAGAATTTAAGAGCTCAGCACAAAAATCTATACGGAATCGTTTTAGAAGGTTCGCTAGGGGTAATACACTTTTGCAAAATGAAGGTCTTACTTTTAAAGATACGAGTTTAACTGCGAGAGTTAATATGGGAAGGTGGGCATGGGGATCTAACTTTATCGATTTCAATAACGATACATTCCCAGATCTAGTAGTAGCTAACGGTTACCTTACCTCTAAAAATGAAAGTGGTGACTTGTGAAGCTTCTTTTGGCGACAGGTTGTCGCCAAAACCTCAGACGGAGAAGAAAGTAAAAATGAATCTAACGCCTCAAGTCAAAGGCAGCTTTCTCAAATGATGGATGCGGGTCGATCCTTCAGCGGTAATGAACGAAATTGTTTTTTTATTAATATGGGAAATGGAAAATTTTCAGATATTTCAGGCATAAGCGGATTAGATTTTCCAGATGATGGAAGAGCAATAAGCACCACAGATTGGGATGGTGATGGAGACATTGATATGTGGATATCTAATCGAAATGGTCCGCGTTTACGTTTAATGAGAAATGACGCTCAAAAAGAAAACTCTTTTATTTCAATACTTTTAAAAGGGAACGGAACGACTGTTAACAAGGATGCTGTAGGGACTAGAGTTGAAATACTTGGTGAAGATAATTCAGATTCAGGTCACCAAATTCAAACATTGAGAGCAGGCCAGGGTTTCCTATCTCAATCAAGTAAATGGATTCATTTTGGTTTAAATAAAAATCTTAATAACATTTCAATCAAGATAAATTGGCCAGACAAATCAGTAGAAAATATTACGGGAATTGAACCCAACAATCGATATGTCATCAAACAAGGAATTCCCACAGCTAAATCAATAAGTAAAAGATCTGAGAATCTTGAATTGAATTTTACACCTGCCTTGAAAAAAGCACCGACCCAAACGGCAAGAATCCCGGCGATCACATTATTTAAGGGCCCTAAAATTAATCTGAAAAAAAGTGGCGTAAAAGTGGGAAATGATGATGGAAGAAAACATCAACTTATCAATCTATGGGCGACATGGTGTGGGCCATGCCTAGAAGAGATGGCACAATTCCGAGATCACAAAAAAGCTCTAGAGGAAAATGCTATAGAATTAATAGCCTTAAACGTAGACGGATTAGGTCAATTAAATTCAAAATCCAAAAAACCATCTGCAGTCATTAAAAATCTAAAGTTTCCATTTCCCTCGGTACCCGCAAATGAAGCATTAATGAATATTCTTCAAAGAATTCACGATCAAAATGTTGGTCTTAACGAACCTTTGCCTATCCCTTCAAGTTTTCTAATTAATCCGGATGGTAATGTCTCGGTAATATATAAAGGCCCGGTCAGCGTTGAACAGATCATTGAAGATACGAATCACTCTTCAAAGGTTCTCATAGACAGAATCAAAGCATCCTCTCTGGTCAAAGGGTCAACTATTAAACACCCAAAAGCTATTCAAAGGTTAGTGGATCATGAAACAAGCCTCCACGCTAGACATGCTAGAAACTGGTACACCGCAGGGGATATGAGAGGAGCTATCCATCATTATGAAAAAGCTTCTAAACTACAGCCAAGTTCAAATGAGATTTCATCTAAATTAGCTTCATGCTATTTCAATTTTGCTACTCAATTGGATAAGCAGAAAAATAAATTAACAGCAGTCGATTTCTACAGAAAGGGCTTAAAAATAATACCTCAAAATAATGCAGCTAGAAATAATCTTGCTTGGATTCTTGCAAGCTCTAGTAACAAAAATATAAGAAACCCNCGAGAATCTCTAAGTATTGCCANTAAACTTAATGCTGANACAAACAATCAGATCCCNCAANTACTGGATACACTCGCAGCAGCGCAAGCCGCCAATGGACAATTTGAAAATGCAGAAAAATCGGCAGCTTTGGCCATTTCGAAGCTAAAAAATAACAAGCCCCTCACCAAAAGCATTAAAGAACGTCTTAATTTATACAAACAAAAAAAGAGTCTTTCAATTTCAAAAGATTAGATTGTTTTAATATTCAACACATCAGTATTTAAAAAAAATTTCTTTTCTTTGAATCTAGTTCCTTGACGCTCAAATACTTTCCCAGATAGTATAGATTATTCTTAGTTTGGAATCTCCTGAACAAATCATANAATATTTGCCCCACTTTAAAGTTATGAATAAAAAAAATCTTCTGCAGCTATTNATCTCAGCTGCTTCACTATTAATTCTTACACTTTCTNCAAAATCTCAGGAAACTTACTCTCAAAACTTCGATGATTTTTCAGATGGCGAAACGGATCTAGGTGACGGGTCAACCATTATGGGTGAAGCTGCTGCAATCGAAGNTGGCAGACTTCAATTGACTAGAGACGGACAGGGTCTTGGCTTTTCAAGTTTCACAGTTCCTCCAATAGAAGGGTCATCAAATGGTTTTAGGATGACCTTCGATTATGAGCTTTACGACAGCCCAGGAAACAATAACCCTGCTGACGGTTTCTCAATCAATTATGGTGATGCCATTGAGGGAGAACTTGGACAAGCGGAAGAAGGAATGGCCGGAGGGCAAGCCACTGAAAACATCTCCTTTGAAGTGGACACATGGCAAAATTTTGATGCTGAGCAAGGTGTCAACATTTCAGGAGTGGCTGGAGGAGCAGACCTTGAGCAACTCGCTTTNAACAATGGCCCAATCCTTGATGATGGCCAGCGCGTTGAAGGCACGATAGAAATCACGTGGCAACCTGATGCAGGTGCTTCGTTCATAACAACGGGAATGAATACTAACGCAGATTTCACAGAAGTTGAGATTCCAGACTTTATTCCTAGTGATGATCACACATTTATTATNTCTGCTAGAGTAGGCGGTGCAAATCAAGACTTAATCATTGATAATTTAGTAATAGAAACTGGACTCTTTGATGGTGATGANGATGAGGATAACCTACCGGATTTTTATGAAAATGATAAGACTGGTAACCTGACAGACTTAAACGGTTTAGGTGATGGTCCAGGGCCAGGCGCTGGAACTGGAGACTATGATGGAGATGGACTCACTGACTTTGATGAGTACGAGAATAAGACGGATCCAACCAAGTCAGACACAGACGGCGATGGACTAGCAGATAGTGTTGAAAACAACTCAGGTGACTATGATGGACCAGAAGCAACTGGTACAGACCCATTAAATCAAGATTCAGATAACGATGGATTGCTTGATGGTGTTGAAAACAACAGTGGAACTTACGTCAGCGCTGAAAATCCAGGGACGGATCCAAATAATCCAGACACAGATGGAGACGAAATCAAAGATGGTGTCGAAATTAATAATAGGACGAACCCACTCGATGCTGATGATGCTCCAATTCTGTGGACTGTCAGAAATGCTCAGTCCGTTTCTCAATTNAANACAATTGCAGATGTGAGAGCACTCTTCGAAGATGAAAATAACAGACTCGATGAAACAACAACAATTGAAACAGTGATTAACTTCAGAGATAATGCGAATGGCCCTTTCCCTGACCCCGTAGCATTCCCTCTCTTTGGTACGCAAGACGTAAACCAAGATGATTACGCCATCATGGCAACGGGTACAATCTTCATCACTGAGCCAGGTACATACACATTTGGATTTAACTCTGATGATGGTGGTGGCATCTATATTGACGATGAGCCAGTCATTGTATTTGATGCAAATAGAGGTTCAGCGACTAGCCTTGGAGCTGTAGATCTTTCATGGGGTGAACACGATGTCGAATTCCTTTTCTGGGAAAGAGGAGGTGGAGCACAATGCCAGCTCTTTGCTCATAATGAAATCGGTGACTTTACAGGTGATGCATTTGATATATCTAATTACAAATTGCTAGAAACCTCATCAGCACCTGATGGAGACGCTGACAACGATGGTCTACCAGATATTTGGGAAGAGCAGTTTTTTGATAACCTTGATCAACTAGCAGAGGGTGATCCTGACTCTGACGGCCTAAACAATGCTGAAGAGTTTGAAATTGGCACTAAACCTGACAATGCGGACACCGATNAGGATGGATACAACGATGGGGTTGAAAGCGATACAGGAGAATGGGTAAGCGCCGAAAACACAGGAACAAATCCCCTCAAAGCTGATACAGATAGTGATGGGTTAAAGGATGGCGTTGAAAANCCTGACCTCGCTTTTGATCCACAAAACCCTGAAGATCAAACNGGATCAGATCCTAATCTCTCAGATACCGATGGAGATCTCGTTACAGACGGAAAAGAGATAGCTGAAGGTAGAGATCCGACAGTTGCACAATCTGCCCCAAGAGGATACGAACAAAACTTTGATGGATACCCTGATGGCACAACTGATCTTGGTGATGACAGTGTTATGGCTGGTCAGGCAGCAAGCATTGTTGATGGAAGACTTCAACTGACNCGTGACGGTCAAGGTCTTGGGTATTCAAGCTTCTCAATACCTCCTATCAAGGACTCCTCTAAGGGATTCACGGTTACTTTCGACTATGAATTTTTTGACAGCCCTGGCTCAAATGATCCTGCTGACGGCATGTCATTTAACTATGGAAATGCTAGTCTTGGAGAATTAGGTGGAGCCGAGGAAGGGATGACAAGGCCCGACAATGGTCCTGTAATTACAGGTGTTACTGAAAACCTATCTTTTGAAATAGACACTTGGAGAAATGGTGATCCAGAGCAAGGTTTAAATATTTCAGGTGTTGGAGAGGGTGTTGAACTAGACCAGCTAGCTTTTGAAAATGGCATCATTCTTGAAGATGGTTCTAGAAAAGAAGGTACTATGGAGATATCTTGGTCTCCACAATCAGGCGCATCATTTAAAACTGAAGGTCTCACCACTAATGCTAATTTCGAGGATATTGAAACAAGCGGCTTCACTGCCGATGATAGCCATACATTTATTTTCTCAGCACGAGTCGGAGGAGCCAACATGGACATATTCATTGACAATCTAGTAATCTCACTGGGTACATTAGGTGCACCATTCCAGATTACAGATATCGATAAACAAGGGTCTGAGGTCACTCTTACGTGGACTTCAAGTCCAAACAGAGTCTACTTAGTTGAACGAAGTGAGAGCCTTGAAAATGATGTCATTGACTCTAACCGTGACGGTGAAGTCGGCTTCTGGGAGGAAGTTGATGATGGGGTCCTGAGTGAGGGAGAAGAAACTACTTTCATTGATGAGGTATTTGATGATTCCAAGAAAGTTTTTTGGAGAATTACTGACATGGGGAAAGCTGAATAATTACCTCTAAACACATTCCCCAAAACGGCCTGAATGAACAGAGTGTAATCTGTTTTATAGCTCCATTATTCTAAAAGATGTTGGGCGTTTTCATTTCTTATGTTAATTTAACGTTAACATAAGAAATTTTCGTATAGAAAATTTTGCTCAAACTCTACTCCCACAAAACTATGTCTATAAACAAATTATGGAAGGTGCTCATTACTGCAGGCACATTTTCTACACTAACGTTTTCGGCGAATGCTCAAGAAACTTATTCGCAAAATTTTGATGATTTTGGAGACGGAGAAACTGATCTTGGAGACGGATCAACTATTAATGGTGATGCGGCTTCTATTCAAGATGGACGACTTCAACTTACCAGAGACGGTGAAGCTTTAGGCTTTTCAAGTTTCTCAGTTCCTCCTATAGAAGGTTCATCCCAAGGGTTTTCAATAACCTTTGACTACGAGTTATTTGATAGTACCGGAGCAAATGATCCGGCTGATGGATTTTCAATTAATTATGGCGATGCTGCCCTAGGTGAACTGGGTTCAGCTGAGGAAGGAATGAATGCGAACCAAGCTACAGAAAATATTTCTTTTGAAGTCGATACATGGCGAAACGGTGACACTGAACAAGGTGTTAATATTTCTGGTCTCTCAGGTGGAGTTAACTTAGGTGAATTGGCGTTTACTAATGGAGTCATCTTGGATGACGGACAAACAGTGAGCGGTACCATGGAAATAAGTTGGGACCCCTCATTAGGGGCTTCTTTCAAAACAACAGGACTTAATACTGATGCAGATTTTCAAAACGTTGAAGTTCCAGATTTTATTCCTAGTGACGACCACACCTTTATTTTCTCTGCCAGAGTAGGTGGTGCGAATCAGGATTTATTCATTGATAACCTAATCATATCAACCGGTCCCGATGGTGACGATGATGAGGATGGTCTTCCCAATTCATATGAAATAGCAAATGATCTTGATCCAGATGATGCTACAGGTGATAACGGTGCAGAGGGCGACCCTGATGGAGATGGATTTAGTAACATTGACGAGTATGAAAATAAAACAAACCCTCAAAACCCTGATACTGACGGTGATGGCTTAGTTGATAGTGTTGAAAATGGCTCGGGTGACTACGATGGACCCGAAGCAACTGGCACTGACCCTCTAAACCCTGACACAGACGGTGACAATCTCATTGATGGAGTTGAAAACCCTACTTTATCATACGATCCTGAAAATCCTGAAGAACAACCGGGAACAGATCCTAATTTAAATGATACCGATGGAGACGGATTTAGCGACGGAAATGAAGTTGCCAGTGGAAGAAATCCCACCGAGGAAGATGAAGTAGATGAAAGTACATACGTTCAAAATTTTGAAGGATTCTCTAACGGTGAAACTGATCTTGGTGATGGCTCTATTATTGCCGGTGACGCAGCTTCCGTAGAAGATGGCAGACTAATATTGACTAGAGATGGCCAGGGACTTGGCTTTTCAAGCTTCTCAGTTCCTCCAATCCCGGGATCCTCCAATGGCTTTAAAATTACTTTTGATTATGAACTTAATGATGGCCCAGGTGACGGTAACCCAGCTGATGGTTTTTCTATCAATTATGGGGATGCTACACTTGGAGAGCTGGGAGCTGCAGAGGAGGGTATGAATGGTAGCCAAGCAACCGAAAATATTTCTTTTGAAGTTGATACATGGCAAAATTTTGATACTGAACAAGGTGTTAATATTTCAGGTTTGGCTGGTGGATTAGACCTTGATCAGCTGGCCTTTACGAACGGTCCGATCCTTAACGACGGTGAACGCGTCGAGGGCACCATTGAAATAGTCTGGCAACCAAGCTTGGGTGCAACATTTACGACCACAGGCATGAATACTAATGCTGATTTTGAAAACGTTGAAATCCCAGATTTTGTATCAAGTGATGATCACACTTTTATCATTTCAGCAAGAGTCGGGGGTGCAAACCAAGACTTTATCATAGATAATTTAATAATCCAAACGGGGCTATTCGACGGAGACGAAGATGAAGACAATATACCTGATGTTTATGAGAATGAAATAGCAGGAAATATAACAGACTTAAATGGTATAGGCGAGGGACCAGGACCTGGTGCTGGAACTGGTGACTTTGATGGGGATGGCATAGCAGATTTTGAGGAATATGAAAATAGAACTAATCCCACCAAAGTGGATACTGATGAGGACGGTTTAAGTGATAAGGCTGAAACAGGTACAGGTATATGGGTTAGTATTGATGATACAGGTACAAATCCACTCAAGGCTGATTCTGATAGTGATGGACTTTCAGATGGAGTAGAAAATCCAGACCTCGCTTTTGATCCACAAAATCCTGAAGATCAAACGGGATCAGACCCTAATATTGTGGATACTGATGGAGATACAGTTTCTGATGGCTCCGAAATTATAAAAGGAAGAGATCCAACAGTTGCTCAAGCTACACCTCGTGGTTACGAGCAAGACTTTGATGGATATCCTGATGGTACGACTGATCTTGGTGATGGCAGTGTTATCACAGGCGCTGCTGCGGAGGTTGTTGATGGAAGACTTCAATTGACTAAAGATGGTCAAGGACTTGGATTCTCAAGTTGGACTATACCTGCTATCCAAAATTCATCTCAAGGCTTTACCGTTACTTTTGATATGGAAATCACCGATAGCCCAGGAGCTAACGATCCAGCAGATGGACTATCTTTTAATTACGGAGACTTTCAACTGGGAGAACAAGGACAAGCTGAAGAAGGTATGGAGAACCGCCCAGGAATTAACAACAATCTATCTTGGGAAGTCGATACTTGGAGAAATGGTGACCCTGAGCAAGGAGTCAATATTGCTGAGCAAGTTGATGGATCAAAATTAGATGTCGCATTTACAAATGGTATTATCCTTGCAGACGGTGGAAGTGTTTCAGGTCCTGTGACCATTTCATACAATCCCTCAACTGGAGCAAGCTTTATCACAGAAGGACTTGATACTAACGCTGACTTTGAGGACGTTGAACTCACTTTTGTTGGAGATGACTCATTTAACTTTGGTATTTCAGCTCGAGTTGGAGGAGCAAACCAAGATCTATTCATCGATAATTTTGTTCTATCACTAGGAACTTTGGGAACACCTTTCCAAATCACAGATATTAGCAAGGAGGGCACTGAGGTTGCTATCACATGGGCTTCAAGCGCAAACAGGATTTATAAAATCGAGAGAAGTGAAAGCCTAGAGAATGATGACGTTGACTCAAACCGTGACGGAGAAGTTGGCTTCTGGGAAGAAGTTGATGATGGAATCCTCAGTGAAGGAGATGAAACCACTTTCACTGATGAGGTCTTTGATGATTCCAAAAAAGTTTTTTGGAGAGTCACTGACATGGGTAAAGCCGAATAGTTCTAAATTAAAAAAAAATAATCATTAATTGAAGGCTGTCCACAAGGGCAGCCTTCTTTGTTTTAACGCAAAGAGTTGTTTTTGAGGGTATTATGCGTTATATTTATAATGTAAATACAGCCTCTCATTCTAACTCCCACAAAACTCTCTATGACTACAAATCATAAAACTCTTTCTGCGGTAATTTTATTATTATTTTATTCCCTAACCACACTGCTTGCTGAGACTTATACGCAAGATTTTAACGGGTTTGATAATGGAACAGTTGATCTTGATGATGGCTCTGTAATTACTGGTGAAGCAGCAAGAATTCTAGATGGCCGTTTACAACTTACCAGAGACGGTGAAGCTCTAGGTTTTTCAAGCTTCTCGGTTCCCCCTTTAGAAGGTTCATCTGAAGGGTTCACGGTAACTTTTGACTATGAACTTAATGATGGCCAAGGAAGCAATGATCCAGCAGATGGCTTCTCTTTTAATTATGGAAACGCTGAACTTGGAGAGCGTGGTCAAGCAGAGGAGGGAATGGTTGGTAGACCAGGTGTTACAGAAAATATTTCTTTTGAAGTCGACACCTGGAGGAATGGGGATTCAGAACAAGGTGTTAACATATCAGGTATTAGCAATGGTGAGGACCAGGACCAACATGCCTTTAGTAATGGGATTATTCTAAATGATGGGCAAAGAGTAACAGGTACTATGGAAATGAGCTGGAATCCTGAAACCGGAGCATCATTTAAAACGACAGGGCTTGTCACAAACGCAGATTTCAA
>PAHQ01000052.1 GCA_002705125.1 Verrucomicrobiales bacterium
CTGAGCCTGAGCCTGAGCCTGAGCCTGAGCCTGAGCCTGAGCCTGAGCCTGAGCCTGAGCCTGAGCCTGAGCCTGAGCCTGAAGAACAAGAAACCAGTAATAATTCTATTGGCGGATTGGAAATCCTATTTCTACTGCTGGTTTTCGGTTTGATTTTTTGGTTAAAAATTAAAAAAAGGCGAAGTACCCAAAAAAATTAGTCTCTTAAAGTCTAAGTTTTTACGCAAATAAGGATCTGATTATTCTTCCAAGGAAGTTAATTTATTTCTTTTAAACTTCATTATCAAAAATTATCCAAGAGTACATCTAAACAACTTTTGATTTTTCTGATAGCTTAAAAACGCCACTTTGCTCTAATTTGTCAATTTTACAGCAAATTAAAAAAATAAAAACCTTTGTTTGTATGTAAATTAGTAATTTTCATTGATTTATTTTATTTATAGTGGAATGTTTTCACTTTATTAAACAACTTTTAACAAAAAGAAAAGATAATGGACGGAGCACAAGCACTCATAACAACCCTTAGTGAGTTGGGCATTGAATATGTATTTGGATATTCCGGAGGTGCAGCCTTACCGATATTTGATGCACTTGAAACAGTAGAATCTGACATCAAGTTTGTCCTGTCTAGACATGAGCAAGGTGCTTGCCACATGGCTGATGGATACGCTAGAGCAACAGGCAAACCCGCTGTCGTTCTTGTTACTAGTGGACCTGGAGCAGGAAATACCATCACAGGCATAATGACTGCTCATATGGACTCAATCCCTATGATTGTTATTAGTGGTCAACAAGTCACCTGGATGCTTGGAAAAGACGCCTTTCAGGAAGCTGACACATTTGGACTAACAATGCCCATTGTTAAACATAATTATTTGGTGAGAGAGACAAACGATTTACCTCGTGCCGCAAAAGAAGCTTATCATATTGCGACCACTGGGCGACCAGGCCCTGTTCTTGTTGATATACCAAAAGATGTTAGCCAAAGCGAATTTACCGGGGATCTTAATCCAGAAATTAATCTTCCAGGATACGATATTGAGAGCGCTTTCAACATTGATAAAGAGGCTGTAAAAAAAGCTGCCGAGATTATTAGTCATGCCACCAAACCAGTCATTCTTGCCGGGCACGGAACAATGATTGCCAGAGCAGATAAGGAGCTAATGGAATTAGCTACTACACTTAATTGTCCAGTAACATCTACCCTCTTAGGTAAAGGAGTATTCCCAGAAACTCATCCATTATCCCTAGGGATGTTAGGGATGCATGGTACAGCTTATGCAAATAAAGCTATGGTTGAATGCGATTTAATCATAAATGTTGGATCTAGATTTGATGATCGAATTATTGGTCAAGCTGATAAGTTTGGAGCCTCTGCAAAAATCATTCATATTGACATTGATCCATCAGAAATGAATAAAATGATCAGTCCTGATGTCGAAATCATTGGAGATGCGAGAGCAGTACTTGATGAACTGAATAATCAAATCACTCCTTTAGATAACCCAGATTGGCTAAAGACTTTAGATGGTTACAAGAAAAAATATCCACTTTCATACCGCAAACAAGGTGGCCTAAGAATGCAGCAAGTTCTTGACGAAATTTATGAACTAACTGAGGGAAAAGCAGTGGTAACAACGGACGTTGGACAACACCAAATGTGGGCAGCTCAATTTTATAAAAATGATGCTTCTTACAATTGGTTAAGCTCAGGTGGCGCAGGAACAATGGGTTTTGGTTTTCCAGCAGCAATTGGGGCACAATTTGCTAGGCCAAATGATATTGTAATAGCAGTCGTTGGAGATGGCGGCTATCAAATGACATTGTGTGAACTTGCCACGGCAGCCATACATAAGTTACCAGTAAAAATCTTAGTTTTAAATAACCATTACCTAGGAATGGTTAGACAGTGGCAGGAATTATTTTTTGATAACCGTGAATCAGGAGTAGATCTTGAGGGAAATCCAGACTTCGTTAAACTTGCCGAAGCATATGGAATAAAGGGTTTTAATATCAAACGACCTGCCGATGTTGGAAAGATTCTTGGAAAGGCTCTTAGCTACAATGATGGCCCATGCGTCATCAATGCTGAATGTATTAAAACAGAAAATGTTTTCCCAATGATACCAGCTGGAGCAGCGCTAGAAGATATGCTTACAGAACCACCAAAACAAAAAATGGCTAAGCCTGTAGGCTCTACTTAAAAAACAGGAAACATTCGTATCAAATTAAAAATGTCTCAAAAAATTGTAACTACAGATTCCAAATTACCTCCCGCTCCTGATATCGTTGGGGGGCACACTTTGAGTATGCTTGTAAATAATCAGCCTGGTGTTCTGATGCGCATATGTCAGGTCTTCGCCAGAAGAGCATATAATCTAGACTCGGTGGTTGTTTCACATGGACGAGACCCTCAATTCTCTAGACTAACGCTTGGAATAAGTGGAGATCCTTCTGGTCTTGAACAAATCATCAAACAATGCAACAAACTCATTGATGTTATCCATTGTTATGAGCATCAGGAAAAGAATTCTGTCACTAGAGAATTAGCTCTCGTTAAAATCTTGTGCTCTCCAGACGAAAGAGGTGAAATCCTCCAAATTATAAAGCATTTCAATTGTAAGACAGTAGATCTTACGGAAAAATCTATAGTTGCAATGATTCATGGAGATTCTGATAAGGTGAATTCTGCTGTTAGACTGTTATCTAAATTTGAGATCATCGAAACAGTAAGAACGGGTAAGGTTGTAATGGCTAGAGGCGAAGCATCAACATAAAACTTGCTAACAAAGACCTTGCCGATCGCTTAACTTTCCCTTTTGTTGATGGGAAATTATGGGATTTGAAAAATTAGGACTTTCTAAAAAAGTTCTCGAAGGTATAACGGCTGCTGGGTATGAAAACCCTACTCCAATTCAAGAACAAGCTGTTCCAATAATAATTAATGGAAAAGACGTTATTGGAGCGTCACAAACAGGTACCGGTAAGACAGCTGCATTTGCTCTACCTATCTTACATAAATTAGAGGAACACGGCAACTTAAGGTGCCTAATACTGGAACCAGTTAGAGAGTTAGCATCGCAAGTTTTGGACAACCTAGAAACTCTTGGAAAAGGAACCAATTTGAAAAGTCTTTTAATCCATGGAGGCGTCGGATACGGCAAACAGATTGATGGCATTAAATCTGGTGTGGATATTCTAATCGCTACACCTGGCCGACTTCTGGACTTAATGGATAAAGGAATCGTTAGGCTAGATAAGATTGAAATCTTAGTACTAGACGAGGTCGATCGAATGCTAGACATGGGTTTCTTACCAGATGTTAGAAAAATAGTAACTAAAATTCCAAGGAGACGACAAACTCTATTCTTTTCTGCCACTATGCCCTCGGCTATAGAGAGCTTGGCTAAGTGGGCATTAAACGAACCCGAAGAAGTAGAAATTGGACAACGTCAAGGGGTTGCTGAAACTATCAGTCATGCTTTCTATCCTGTCGCAAGCGGTCAAAGAGAAGATCTTCTTTTGAAACTTCTAAAACAAACTAATTTTAAAAGCGTTATGATCTTTACCCGAACAAAGAAAGATGCTGACACTCTCGCTAATCACATCAAGAAACAAGAGCCCGATTACTCTATAACAGTGATGCACTCTGATATAAGACAAAAAGATAGGCAAGAAGCATTAGCGGGATTTAAAGATGGTAAATTTGACGTAATAATTGCCACTGACCTAGCAGCGAGAGGAATTGATATAAGTAATGTTTCACATGTAATTAATTATCAGGTGCCCGAGAATGCGGAAGATTATGTTCACCGAATCGGTCGAACTGGCAGGGCTAATCGGGAGGGCGATGCCTTTACACTTTTATCCGCGGATGAGCTTGACCACGCCACATCAGTGGAAAAGTTTATTGGCCAAAAGATTGAAAAACGAAAAATTGAGGGTTTCAACTATAATTACACGACTCTTCTTGATGAAGATGCTCCAACCCCTGAGAAACTAGCAAAAGTTTTTAGAGGAAGAAAAAGAGGAGGAAGCCGAAGAAGGCGCCGATAAAATGAAAGTTCTTTCGATAGACCCTGGCTTAAGAAAAACAGGATTTGCAGTTCTAGAAAGGAAAGATGATCAAAATTCAATTAAGGCTTTAACTTTTGGAATAGTAAAGTCACCAACAAAGCTCAGTCAGTCAGAGTGCTTAGTAAATATTAATGGTGAATTAAATGATGTAATTCAGTCATTTAATCCTGATGTTTGTGCGGTCGAATCGGTAATTTATGTTCAGAGCTACAAGACGGCTATAACCTTAGGAGCTGCTAGAGGAGCAGGTATAATTGCCGCTGCATCAAAAGGAATTCCAATATTTGAGTATGCCCCAAAACGAGTTAAACAAGCAGTCGTTGGAAAAGGTGCCGCTAAAAAAGAGCAAGTCGCTTTTATGATTAGAGCTTTATTATCTTTAAGTGAGACGCCTCCATCAGATGCGGCTGATGCAATCGCTGTTGGATTAGCCCACTTTTACGCCTGCAAAGAAAATAAACAGCTTACAAATTTAGAAGCTGGGAAAATTTAACCTTTTAAAAATTTTTCTTACTGTGCAAAAAATTCAGAAAATCTGGTTAGGTGAAATATCTTTTGAGGACGGATTAGAAATTCAAAATAATAAGGTCAATGAAAGAGTTAGAGGTATCATTAGCGATCAGGTTCTGCTTCTCGAACACGAGCCAGTATATACAATTGGAAGAACTCAAGATCAAAGCAGCCTTCCAGAAGATAGAACCAATCTACCTCACCCTCTTTTTATCACAAACAGAGGAGGCAAAGCAACTTACCATGGACCAGGACAATTAGTAGGCTACCCAATACTTAACTTGAAGGACTATAAAAAAGATTTACATCTTTATTTGAGATCAATTGAGAGATCAATAATTAAAAGCTGCATCCAATACGGCGTCCAAGCCTCTACAAAAGAAGGGTTAACTGGGGTATGGTGTAACGATCGAAAGATAGCTTCTATTGGAGTTGGCGTCCGGCAATGGGTTTCTATGCATGGTTTCGCAATCAACGTTAATGGAGATCTCTCCCCTTTCAACGAAATCACGCCCTGCGGCATTCAAAATGCAGAAATGACAAATATGGAAACTGAAATCGGTGGCTCTATTAATTTTAAAGAATTCTCAGATAGTGTATTTGAAAATTTAATAGAAGAACTGACCCTCTTATCTCAAAATTAAATTCTATTTGTAGTCAACAAGTACTCTAAAGAATCTTTTTGATCCAGAACCGACTGGATTCTTCATTCTGTAACTAAATGATTTTACATTATCTATAACCTCAATCTCTTCAACATTAAGAATTTCATTAATTGCATTCGACCAATTAACTCCATCCAAAGACAGCTGAATTTGATAATCCAATGCATCATCAGAAGTGCGTCGACTAAATGTAAAGCTTATGTAATCTTGCCCTTCAATATTTACCAAGTTCGGCTTGATCCCTTCATACTCATTAGTTAAATCAAATCCAAAAGCATAAGTTAAAAAATTACTAGTCACTTCACCTTCTTTAATTGCGAGAGGGTCAATTTGACCTCGCCCCTTAAGCCAACTCAAAAAGGGAGAAGTCGTTTCAATTCCTCCAGGAGAACCTCCAACGGTTGAACTAGCAGTCCAACTTAAAGAATTTGAAAGCCCCCCAGAAAACGGATCTGATAAGGTTAATGAAGTTCCGTTCTCGTCTGGCGAAACAGGCCATGGCTCAGAATCATCATATTCGAATGAAAAAACCACTAAACCTAATTCATCAGTAAGCGTGACCAATTCTCCTCCATTACTTAAGCTACCCCCTCCCCATTCACCTGCGATTAATGAATCTAATCCTGATCCATAACGAGATCTAAAAGCATCAATATCATTCACCAATATGATATAAGCACCCGCATCTAGCGAAACATCATCAAAAACAAACTCATCAAATGGCTCACCTTGTGAGAATCTAAAATCTTTGAGACTAATCGAAGAGTCTCCGGCATTAAACAATTCAATAAATTCGAATTCTTCACCTCCTTCAGGCTTATACATTAACTCTGTTACAACTAGATCACCTGAATGCGTTGATATTGAAGATGGTGATGATAATAAAACATAATCAAAAACAACATTTAATTCTAACGGAATTTCAGTGGCAGCGAAAGGCCCTCCACTGATAAACTTAGTGCCATCTGGTAAATTTAATCGATACACTTCTTCAAAATTATCTTCAACTCTCCATTCAAAAACCAAGTCATTCCCCTGCCGTTGTATTCTTATATCCATATCGCTAGTGAGCGTATAATCACTTGAAAATAATGAACCTGTAGTCGCTGCAGGCGTTACCTGAATAACGGACAACTGATTTCCAGACTGATTCCCAAGACCATATCTAAATCGTTTACCTTCTCTTTCAACTTCTACAATCAAACCCGTAATAAAATCACCAAACTGAAGACCATATAACTCAAAATTGGTTTGTAACATCCAATCACCATTATCAGGCAAATCCCTTTTTAGCCATGGGTGAATTGTTCCATCAAGTCCACCCACTCCAGCACCAGCAGGTTGGGCTGCAATATCAAGAGTCGCTCCAACGACCACATCAGAACTACCCGGACTCGAATTATGAAGATCAATCGCAAAAACATTTTTTCCCTCTACTAAAAAACCAGAACCATCAACTGAAGCAATTGGAAGTACTTTTTTCTCATCACGAAAAGGAACATTACTACTCGCTCGCGTTTTCCAGTTCACTTCCTCAGGATAGGCAGGCAAACGCACTCTTGTTATTTCTTGCCCATTAATCCAGAATCGAGCCCCATCGTCGAGTATAGCCTCTATATTGATCATAGATCCAATGGGATCATCATTGAATTCAAACTCTTTCCTAAAATAATAAGTTAATAAATTATTAGAGGCATCTCTTTGAAGCGGGGTCTGCAAACCAGGGTCAGGAAAAGTTCCAGTATCTACACCAAATATACCCCGCCCAGTTAACCATNAAGAATCATCAAAATCTAAACTAGAAAAATCATTNCCGATGTCCTGATTTTTATCATTGTATTTCCATTCATCCTCAAGTTTTACNTAATTTTTCGACGGCGGTAAACTCACATTAGGCAGACCCAATGGAAAATCNCTATCACCNGGAACTCTGATATGAAGCTGCCCTTCTAGTGTCTCTAAATTGTAAACGGCTTGCTCAGGAGTGTTATCATCGACATCAATGTTTTGTAAATCCCAAAAATCATCGAGATAACTACCTTTAAATGAACTAAANCCGCCATTACCATAAACAACAACCTCCCTTATCTTATTTGAAGCACTTCCCGCCTGATCGGTAACCTCAACTTTAACTTCATAAGAACCCGGTTGTGAAAAAGATGCCACTGCATTAGCCCCCTCTGAATTAATTGTGACGCCTATACTTGGATTAGCTGACCATTCGAATTCAACATCTGTACCTTCTGGGTCAAAACTCTCATCAGCATAAAAATTAATTGATTCCGTCATCATTAAATTTCTGGATGATGGATTGGATGAAATAAAAATGACAGGAGGAGAATCCTCTCTTTTTGTGATACTGAATTCTTCTGAAAAAACTATTTTCCCTTCATGATTTACAGCCTCAACCATTAAATCATTCTTACCTTCCTTAAGTTGAATTTCACTTAAAGTCCATGATGTAGTACTCGACCATTCACATTTCGAGCCACTTTGACCAGCAACACGAATATCATATACCGTTGAAGGACTTGTTCCGCTAAGTGTAAAACTTGAATCGTTTGTAGGTGAATTTCTAGTCGTAATTTTAAAGTCCGTTCTAAATGGACTACCAATGAAATTTTGAGCTGCCCTTTCTCTTGATCTAAACCAGTTTCTGTAATGACCTGAAGTCATCGAAATTCCAGTTCCTGCAACTGCTTCTGTCTCAAATTGCATCCAAGCCTCTGTCCTAGCGGAGTCTTTAGTTAGTTTAGTTAAAAGCTCAGTCAGATAATAATTTAGATATCTTCTAATGTAGGGNTTATCAAAATAAGTTCTAATTCCACTAAGGCCACCTAAAAACGTCTCTCCAGCGTTACCAAAAACTCTATCTCCATCCCAATGAATAAGCATCCACCTACCACCCTTTGGCCTGTACATGTATGCATTTTTACCTCGATTCACTGTGATTGTATCCCAATCGGCATCGTAACCCCTAACCGCAGCATTCATGCAAAGCATGTCTCTATCTGCTATTCGGTTNATAGTTTCCTCATCAAATTTTCGAGTGCCTATTGCTTTAACAAACTCAATGAAATTACTATAATCATGATCTTGTTCTCTTGATCTCATTATCCATTCACTATGGTACTGAATGGGGTTATCGCTGTTTTTATATGACCAATCTGCATTTCTGGATTGCCTTGCATTCCCATCATCACCTGTGAAGCGCCACTCATCATCAATTCTAAGCAAAGTCCCCTCACTACCATTCTCAAAATTTCTATTCATGAAATCATTTGATATTGGCTCATGGTTTTCACGAAGCTTAAATGCATCACCATTAACAGCGAAGTGAACGAATTCCATCTCATTAACTGGGTGGCCTAGTTGGTAAAGGAATTCTCTTGCAATTCTATCATCATAAAATCTTGGAGTCCCGCTTCCTTCTGATGTACCGGAGGCATCAAAAACGCTTCTTCGTCTCTCTCTAAAAAGTCTATCCCCTGGCANTTTCCACTTACCATGAGCTAGGGAGCTTCCACTATCCCTCGTAAAAGGGCTTCCACTTTTTCGTATCTCTGCATTATAGAAAATTTCACTTTCATTNNCNATAANAGTCGCATTNAAGAAGTGATTNGACATACGAGGAAAGTTGTAATCATATGCTGANCCACCTCCAGAACTTAATGCNCTTCTNTCATAATTAGATAGAATTAAACGTTCTCTTAAAAGGTTATCCTTCATCNCTCTGCCATCTACAATAAATAGAGCTGGTCGGTCAGGCCCCAGCTTTGGCATCATCGTTACTTGATTAGTAATTGAAGCCACTTCGACATAAAATTGCCCTATGTTTCCTTGCTTATTATAACTCGTAAGCNTNGTTGTAAATATNCCATCATTTNCAATTAAATCACCNCCAGATGANCCATCATCATACATTGTTGATCTGTACCAATTCCCAGTGCCATTAGCACTATCTAAGCGATGCCTAACTCTAACATATTCTAATTCTGTAGAAGAATTTACCCTTGCCGTTACCTTTACACGTTCTGTAGGTTTAGGAACGGCAGGACTATGCACAACATTAAAAATCGCTGGAGCAGAGGATGTAATGGCTCTTGAATTTTTCTCACCAGGTGTTCCCAAATTATTAGGTATTGGAATATGAAATGATGTNCCGAACCCGTGGTCNAGAGTTTGGGCTATGAGTCTAGACTTTCCCCAAACCCACCTTGCATCAAAACTTAGAGTATAATTTTCATCAAAAGCCANACCGCTTATGTCTACTTCAGCACGGTTAGCTTTATTGTCTCCATGACCATCAGAAACAAGATTTAATGTTCCACTCTCCATAAAGCTTGCCCAGTGAGTTCCTTGGCAAACCCANCCCTTAGAACTATTATTATCTGGAGACATTTGGTTTGAATTTTTAACTAAATTAGCCCCTGAATCATTTCGTTTAAGTGAAACATTTTTGATTTCCATATGAGCATCACCAACGAGATGCATATGAAGNTCCTGTGCNNTTGTNAGAGGCGACCATGTCACCCTGTCAAAAATATCAGTATAAGTGAATTTCTGAAGCTGTGCCTTATTTGATTCATCACTATCTGCCCANGCTACCGGTGAACTATTATCCATATCTGGATGCCTTAGTTCCATGCTACTGCCATCCCCATCAGCTTGCTCAGGCCAATCTCCAGACGGATAATAGTAAACTTCATCAACTAGATTACCTGAATTATCTTCAATCCTTAAAAGCTCTCCAGAATCCCTTAGCTGNCCTGAAAAATTACCTATAACAGGAATATCTCCATAAGTTTTTTTAATCCAATTAACATCCGCAGCTATAACTAAATAATCACCTGAACCAATTGTNGTCCCTTNGGGAAACTCAAAACTTATCCCATCTACAAATTCCCAACCACTTAAGTCAACGGTTTCTGAACTCTTATTGTATAACTCTACGTATTCAGCCGTTCTTCCATCAGAGGGAGCGTCATACATAATTTCATTNATAACGATATTGGTATTAATAACAGGATCATTTTCCAACCCTTTTGTGTTTCCTGAACCACCATACCATTCTTTNCCAANGGGATAAGACTGGAAAGACTCCTCTCCCAGATCCCTATCAAAGGCATGAGCGTCAACAACAGTATCACCTGAAAGAATATATAAGTTAATATTTCCATTGTCCTGAACAGGAAAGTCTGTATCAACCGAAATGTAACTACCAGCATCGACTAAACCCTTCAGAATAACTCTATCCGAAAAATCTTTCTTAGATGAAATTGAAAAGCCTGCCAAATCCACTTGNTGTTGACCAGGNATATGTATTTCTGCCCAATCAACATTTCCATCATCTCCAAAATGGACCTCACTCAATACCAGTAGATTTGAAAGATCTGGGGGAATCGTTGAAATAGAGACATCAGCACCAAAAACAATATCAGAACTTCCTGGACTCATATTGTGGATCTCTACAGCTAAAACGTTTTTACCGGTCTTAAGATAACCTGACACATCAGTCTCAAGAATTGTTCCATATTTTGCCTCTGACCTAATTCCAGGAGTCTGCCAATCTATTATCCCAGCAGGCATTGAGTTCCTGCCTATTTCCTTGCCATTTAAATAAACGATAATTCCATCATCGAATAAACCATCTAATTTAATATCAGCAGTCCTATAAGGAAATCCCCAATCAAATTCTTTTCTTAAATAATAAGTATATTTTCCACCAGTGGTCCAAGGAGTTTGAAAACCTGGGTCTGGCATCTTATTTGAAGCGCCATCTTTTCCGAAAATCCCAGGACCTTCAGCCCATACACTATCATCATATTCAGGAGCCACCCAATCACTACCTAGATTAGATCCACTCTGGTCATATTTCCAAATTGATCCCAGGCTAATTATTTTATTGGTCTGCCCCTCTTCCTCTGCCGCACCGGTACCTGGAGTCCCATTAGGCGCAAGACTAACTCCCCAGTTCTTCCAGTACCCTGAACCCCTATTTTGATTTATTAGTCGAAGAGTATGCCCTACACCATCTGCTGCAATTGGCCACTTCCGACCATCATCATTATAATCAACTTGAGCCATGACGACTCCATTCTTATCCTCAAGCACAACACTCTCACCTGCGTTATTCAAATTCCCCTCCCATGGGCCATATACTTTAACAGAGGCAGGGATTTCATAAGCTTCCCGCAAAGTTTTTTCATCAACAGATGAAAGAAGGATTCTCTCCCATTTCTTTAAAAAGGTTCTATTTACATCAGCTTCATTAAAATCTGGAAACTCATATTCAACACCATCAGTCATTTTCCATTTAGAAATATCCTTAATGGTTGCAGTCAGGTTATATATTTCGATGAACTCAGGCTTATCACCTTTTGGATTATAGTGAATCTCACTAAAAACGACCTGCTCAGCTTTTATGTATTCATTAAAAACTGATAGAAGAAAAATGACAGCAAGGGCAAACTGTAAAGTGTGTTTCATAATTGGTTTAATTTGAGAAGAGGTAAATAAACTTGTAATAAATTGCCTTAAAAATAGACGTTTTACAACTCAACTTCGGAATGAGTATGTCATTTTCTTCATAGTTAACCCGTGTTAAGGTTAAATACCTTACTTTTACCCCATAGGCATGACTCGTATTACCCTAGCTCTAATTTCATTAAATCTATTCTTCTTGGTTAAAATTTCAGCCAATCCGGTTATCTCAGAATTTATGGCTTCCAATAGTTCTACGCTACCTGACGAAGATGGCGATTTTTCAGACTGGATTGAAATATCAAATCCATCCAATGAATCGATTGATCTTGGTGGCTATCACCTGACAGATGATATAGACGACCCGCAGAAATGGACCTTTCCAAGGATAACCCTGAGAGCAAATTCAAGAATTATAATTTTTGCCTCAGGTAAAGACAGAACCAACCCCCTATCCCCACTTCATACAGATTTCGAACTTAATGCAAAAGGTGAATATTTAGCCCTAGCCTCAAAGGATGGTAAAACGGTACTTACTGAATTCTCTCCAATCTTTCCAACTCAAACTGAGGACCAGTCATTCGGAACGAGTAGCTTTACATCAAATATCCCAGAATATTTTATATCAAATACCAATAGTCAAAATGAAGCGAGTTACCTAGTCCCTTCATCCGAAGAAGAACTACCAAGCGATTGGAATAAATTGGAACCACAATTCGATATCAACTCATGGCCAACTGGAATTAATGGTCTTGGTTGGGAAAGTAATAATGGGACATTGCAAGACCTCGTTCAGACTGAAATCCGCGACCAAATGAGAGGGATAAACTCCTCTGGTTTTTTTCGTTTCACTTTTAATTTTGATCCACAGGACCGCCAGCTAAGGACTTTAATATTAAAGACCAGAATCGATGATGGTTATATTGCGTATATCAATGGTAATCAGGTAGCGTCATTCAACGCCCCGACACCGGCTCAATGGAATTCAAAAGCCACGAGAACGGGTCGCTCTGATTCAGATATAGTGAGGTCGCAATCTGAACATGATTTAACTACCAGTATCGACCTGATCAAAGAGGGAGAAAACGTTCTTGCTATTCAGGCAATGAACAGTTCTCTAAGTGGTTCAGACTTTTTGGTGGACGTTGAGTTAATCGGCGGAATGGCCAAAGCAGGCCAACTTTACTCAGGATTTTTCGATAAGCCCACACCAGAAGCACCCAATTCAGAAGGAACTGCAGCTGGCCCAATTGTTAATGGTTACACTAGAAAAATCGAAAGACCAGTGGCTGGAAAAGATCTAATAATTGAAACTTCATTAGTTACTACTAATGCTCCAGTCGCTGAAGTGAGACTATTTTATAGAACCATGTTTGATACTGAAAAATCAGTAACAATGGAGGAAAANGGAAACGACTCTGGAACTTACCAAGCAGCCATTCCAGGTTCATCTTTTAATGCTGCAGAAATGGTTCGCTGGAGATTTGANGTTACTGANGAACTTGGTTTNAAAACCTTCGAGCCACCTTTTCCTGATCCTAAAGATTCACACCAGTATATAGGAACCGTAGCCAAAGATTCAGACGTAGAAACAAAACTCTCAGTCGTAGAAATGTTTGTAAAAAATCCAAACGCAGCAGGAACAACTAATGGAACNAGGGGCGCTATTTACTATTTGGGAGAATTATATGATAACGTTTTTTTCTCGAGGCATGGTCAGTCAACGGGAGGCTTTGTAAAAAAGAGTTACAACATTGATTTTAATCGAACACAACGTTTCAAATGGCACCCTGATGAAAAAAGAGCCAAAGATATAGACCTACTTACAAACTGGGCTGATAAGTCCAAAGTAAGGCATGTCTTGGCCTGGGAAATTATGCGTAAATCTGGTGTACACGCTCATTTTGCTTTCACTGTTAGAGTACAACAAAACGGAGAATTTTTTAGTACTGCAGATTTTGTCGAAGACGCTGATGACATTTACCTAGAAAGAGCCGGTCTAAATCCAAACGGCGCATTGTATAAAGTTTATAGCAATACCCTTTCATCCAATGACAGCGGAAACAGTGGTGTTGAAAAGAAAAATAGAAAGACTGAAAATAATCAGGATCTCACTGACTTCATAAGAGGCATAAACACAGGAAACAACAGTCAACAATGGAACTTTATATATGATAATGTTAATTTACCGATGTGTGTAAACATGGCCGCTGCTAACTGTGTGATTAGAAACACCGATATGCATAGAAAGAACTGGTACATTTATCGAGATACCGGCAGAAGTGACGAATGGGCTTTACTGCCCTGGGACCTAGATCTCTCACACGGACGAAAATGGAATGGAGGAGACACTTACTTTGATAACAAACTCTTCAGTAATGATGTTATTAGAGTAGGAACAGCAGTCAGCCTCCTCCAAAAAATGTGGTCAAACCCTGAGGTCAATCAGATGCTCATGCGAAGAATTAGAACTTTATCCGATCAATTTCTTAACCATCCAGATACTCCATACAACGAGAGATACTTTGAAAGACGCCTTGATGAACAATTAGCTTTAATCGACCCACCAGAAATAGACCCATCAGATGCAAGACAGGACTTCATCAAATGGGGATCTTGGAGACAGAGTAATGGNAGCCCGGTTTCCTACACNTCTAATCATCCTGACATAGAAGATATGGCTGAAGGGGTCGAAAGATGGAAAACTGAATACCTTCCAGGCAGAAGAGCTTTCATGTATAGTAATTCTGCAAACTTACCAGATTCACAATCCGGTCAACTCTCATACGACTTCACTCCCCTAGTTATAAGTGGAGCCTCATCTAAAACAAAAGTACCAACTGATGCATCAGACTCACTAGATTGGACGAATNTTAATTATAATGATTCTTCNTGGTTANCAGGAACAACAGGAGTCGGATTTGATAGNAGCCCAAAATACAAACCATTGTTAGGGACTGATACAAGGGATGCGATGCGCAGGATCAATGCTACNGCTTATATTCGGATTGATTTTAATGTCGTTAAACCAGAAGAATATCAAAAACTCGAACTACACATGAAACATGATGACGGTTTCATAGCTTATATTAACGGAGCAAAAGTTGCTGAAAAAAATGCTCCAGGAAATCCATCATGGAACTCAGCTGCTACAATAAATTCAGGCGAAGCAGACGTTAATCAATTCGAAGAGTTTGATATTACTTCTCACCTCGACCACCTTAAGGAGGGTTCAAATATTCTCGCAATACATGGAATGAATGGCTCTTCAGGAAGTAGTGACTTTTTAATTATGCCTGAACTTTATGCTGGTAAAGCTGATTCTAATGGCAGCAATGAACCAAAGATTGAATTTGGAAAAATTGAATTCAATCCTGAATCCTTTGATCAAGATGAAGAATTTATTGAGTTAATAAACAATAACGATATCGCAGTAGATGTCTCTGANTGGAAAATCATGAATGCAGTTGAAATGACNATTCCACCAGGGACAGTAATCCCTTCTAATAGCCAATTATATTTAACACCAAACCTTAAAAAATTTAGGGCGAGGTCAATGAGTCCTAGGGCTGGAGAAAGCCAATTTGTCGTTGGCAATTACCAGGGTCATCTTTCTAACAGAGGAGAGACAATTACCTTAGTGGACTCAACAGGAAGGGAAAATAACTCAGCAAGTTATATAGGCCAACCAAGCCTAGCTCAACAGCAGTTATTAATAACTAAAATTCATTATCATCCCGAAAATGATGGGCTTGCAGAATACATTGAATTAATGAACATCGATTCTCAAAACCCTCTTAATCTTGAAGGNATAAATTTTAGTTCTGGGATAAGCTTTGATTTCAGTAACGCTACAATTAAATCACTCGGACCAAANCAAAGAATNTATATAGTTAGAGATAGAGCTTCATTCATTAGCGCCTACGGCGAAGAACCCGTAATCGCTGGGACATTTGAAAATGGAACAGCACTTAGTAACGGAGGAGAAACAATCAAACTCGAAGATTCCGAAAATGGAACAATTAATGAAATTAAATACGATGATAAGGCTCCATGGCCAGAAAACGCTGATGGCAAGGGTCAAGCCCTCTCACTAATAAATCCATTGTCTCAACCCGATCCTGAAAACCCTATTAATTGGANCGCTACAGATCCAAATCCAGGGCCTCAAACTGATGGCTTCACAGGTGATCCCANGACAGACAACGATCAGGACGGTCTCAATGCTCTCATAGAATATGCTATCGGAACCAGTGACCAGTCCTACAACAATGAGCCGCCTCTCTCTGTAAATATAAACAATAACAAGATTTCCCTTACTCACACAAAAGATATATCTACTGTCGGTGTTCAATTAATCATTGAGGCTAGCACCAATCTCGAGCAATGGGATAACCTTCAAACATCAGATGAAATAGAAATAAAGGACTCCCAAGTATCTGAAACCATTATAAGTAGAACAATTACTTTACCTGACATCGATAATAATAATCCTACCAGACATTATAGGTTAAAAGTGATTAAATAAAACATTATCACCTCTAAGCTATGATAAACACCCTAGTTAGATTTTTAATATTCTTATCGTTAATTATACCATCTTTAGCAAAGACTAATATCTTATTAATTACGGTGGATGATATGAGCTGTGACTCGGTCAGCTCTTTTGGGTCAAAAATTAAAGACATNACTCCAAATATTGATAAATTAGCTACTCAAGGATTACGCTTTAAAAAGGCTCATGTTCAGGTAGGGAACTGCTACCCCTCAAGAAACGTGATGATGTCTGGTCGTTACCCTCACACCAGTCGGGTGGAGGGTTTTTATCAGATAAAAAATATCAAGTATCCCNTCCTTTGTGATCTTATGAAAGGTGGGGGTTATTATACCGCCATACGAGGAAAGGTGAATCATTCTACACCCTATCAACCATATGATTGGGATGAAGATCTTACAGNATTACAGGGCGGTAAAAAGGCACACATGAAAGATGCTAGTTCCTATTACGATTCCACGAGGAGAGGAATTAATGCTGCAAGAAAAGCTCAAAAACCCTTCTTCATCAACGTTAATATTTCAGATCCTCATAAACCTTTTTGGAAGCCAGGAGATGCTCATCCAACATCTAAAATATACAATGCTGAGGATGTTCCTGTTCCAGGATTCTTGCATGATGATCCAACAATAAGAAAAGAATTGGCACTATATTATTCTTCAGTTCGAAGAGCCGATGACTGCGTTGGAGCCATTATGAAGGCCCTTACAGAATCAGACCAATTGAATTCAACGGTCGTTTTTTTTCTTTCTGATCACGGCATGCCTTTACCTTTTGCTAAAACCCAGCTNTATCATCACAGTACCAACACCCCTTTGATAGTGAGTTGGCCAGGCANCACACAATCAGGATCAATCAACAATTCNCACATGGTTTCTGCTATCGATTTATTGCCAACTTTTCTTGATATTGCAAAAATCAAAGAACCAAAAGGTCTTCAGGGAAGAACATTCTATCCGTTACTTAAAGGGAAAGAACAAGAAGATAGAGACGTCATCTTTAAAGAGTACAACGAGAATGCTGGAGGAATACGAAACCCAATGAGAGGGGTTCAAACCCATCAATATCTCTACTTATTCAATCCTTGGTCCAATGGAAAAAGAACAATGGCCACAGCAACTAATGGAACTGCAACATGGAAGCGAATGTTAGCTCTCTCTTCAAATAATGACGTCATTAGAAAAAGAGTAAATGTCATGCGCTACCGAACAGTGGAGGAACTTTATGATGTCAACAACGACCCTGACTGTCTTAATAATCTCGCCAAATCTAAAGATCACCAAAATACAATTAAAAGCTTAAGGAAGACACTTAATGAATGGATGAAGAAAACAAACGATCATGCTTTAGNAAGCTTCAAACCGAATAACACCAAGCTCATGGAAGACTATGTTCAATCCAAGCAAATGGAATCGGATAGCAGGCGCAAAAAGAAGAAAAAAACCATTCCTAAGGCAAAAAAATCTAATTAAGTTAGCAGTTTCCTTCTTTTACCATTAAGCATTGTACCGATGAAGGTATAGCGAACTGAGTATCTATACATCAGCATAAGAGGAGTTAAGGTTAAAACACAAACTATTAGGCATTTGAGATAAGGTGAAAATTGCCATGTACTAACAAGGGCTTGAATAAACATCATGAGCGGCAAGTGAGAGAGATATAACCAGTACGAAGAATCTGAGACATATCTGATGAGTTTGCTTTCACGAGAAAAAATAGAGCGGAAGAAACCAATAAGACCAAAAACCATCAGCCACACAAAAGCGACAGCGCATGTGGAAAAAATCATTGATCCTTTTCCATTTCCTGATTGAAACGCCAAGCCGAATAATAAAAACGGTAATGCAAGTCCTAATAGAATTGGCCAACTCCGCCCGAACATTGATTCAAACCTTTTTCTTCCATAACAAAGAGCTCCGAAAACAAAGAAAATTCCATAATACAATAAGAGCGGCGGCCAAGGTAATATCCCTGGCGCAGTCACAGGCCCAAATTCGTCTGGCATCATTCTTTGTACAAAAAGCGTTAGAGGTAAAAGGACGATTAAACATGCCGGCGTAGTTATTAAAAAATCTGGAATGATTTTTGAAAGACCTATTTTACGGTTCATCCAAACGAGGCTAATTAAAATTAAAATAAGCCATATCAAATAGTAAAGAAACCAAAGGTGATGAAATACTGGGGCAAAAAACATAAGATAAAAAAGCATTCCTAAGTCAGCTTCCTCCTTGCTCGTTGATCCAAAGACGGCACCCTCTTTCAGAAGTAATTCGACGATTTGAGGTCGAACTGATCGAATACGCTTATAATCCATTTCCAGTCCCTCTGCTGCCATTATTGAACCCACCATATCGTAGAAAGGCTTAATATCTTTCCATGGTGCGCTAGCAATATCAAGAGGAGTAGACCCATCTTTGGATTTGATATTTAGATCAGCCCCTTCCTCTATGAGATTTTCAACAATTCCTGGATATCCAAAAAATACTGCAACGGACATTGCCGATGAGCCTTCAAGGTTTTTTTTATCTAATTCAGCGCCTAAGGAAACAAGCAAACTCACCGCCTCACTTTGACCAAAAATGCATGCAGTTATTAGTGGAGTCGTACCGTCAGGGGATTGTTTATTGATAGAGGTTTCATCTTCATTGATTATTTTTTTTATCTGCTCTAAGTCTCCTGATTGAGCAGCATCAAAAATATTATTCAAACTTTTATTATTGTTCAATATCACTCTAACCTGTTCCTTTTTCACACCTCCATAAATTGCTGCAGGGATTAAAGTTATCCAAATGATAGGAAGTGATATAATTAAGGGTAAAAATATTCTTTTGAATCTATGCTTAAATAATTCCGTCAGCCCCCTCTTCCGAATAAGCATGGCTGTAAAAAAACCACTAATGAGAAAAAATAGCTGCATTCGAAACCCATGAACAGCAGTAAGGCCTACCAAAAAGGGGTTAAATGAACTAGACACTTCATACCCTAAGTTTCCAAAAAACTGAACGTATATTTCTGGTAGATTAATCTCAGGCTTGTAAGCATCTTGAGCAGGCCAAATTGGTAATGGAAAAAAAGAGCAAAATGCATGAAGCGCAATTCCAAGCAACATAGCAAAAGCTCTGAGCGCGTCTAAATCGTGATACCTTTTATTCAAATCCATGTTCAATCAAATAACTCATATTTTGTACTTTTAACCCTTTGTCTAATATCTGTGCCTATCAACACATAATAATGATGAATTCATGTGAAATGGAAGAAACCTTCTCTCGGTAAAAAAAAGAAAAAAAGACATTCAATATCATCTTTTCTTAACTTAATTCATTTTAACTTGTCTTAATATGTAAGATAGGTCCTTGAACTAAAGTTATTTGATAGATCAATTGCACTTGCAGGATGAATGCCGTCCTGATAATCAATTGATCTACTTAAAAAATAACATATTAGGGAATCTAAAAACCCCACCTTTATATTATGTCTAATGAATCTATAGAATCCTCAGCAGTGGACAAAATCCAAAGTTCTGCAGAAAGAGTAAAAAAGGAACTAAAAAAAGTCATCATTGGTCAAGACGATGTCATTAATCAGGTTTTGATTGCAATATTCACAAGGAATCATGCTTTATTAGTAGGCGTCCCGGGACTTGCAAAAACCCTATTAATTTCAAGTCTAGCAGAGTCCTTAGATCTTGGATATAAAAGGATCCAATTCACTCCAGACCTCATGCCTTCTGACATCACTGGAACCGAAGTTATTTATTCAGACCCAACAACAAATGAGAGACAGTTTAAATTTTTACCGGGTCCCATATTTTCAAATATAATTCTTGCTGACGAAATTAATAGAACCCCACCAAAAACGCAGGCAGCAATGCTAGAGTCTATGCAGGAAAGAAAAGTTTCTATTGGAGGTGAAGACCATGCATTACCTGATCCATTCTTTGTACTGGCAACCCAAAACCCAATCGAACAAGAAGGCACCTACCCACTGCCTGAAGCTCAACTAGACAGATTCATGTTCATGATCAAAGTCGAATACCCAACCGAAGAAGAGGAGTTTGAGATCATGCAGGCCTACACTGGAACAAGTGTTTCTAAACCTGAACCTGCTCTATCAGGAAGTGATATACTTGAAATACAAAATACCGTGAGATCAGTTCAGGTCTCTGAGCATGTCATGCGCTACGCTGAAAAGCTTGTCAGGGTAACTCGACCAGGATCAGACGACGCTCTTGATATTTGTAAGAAATGGTTAGGCTGGGGAGCGGGCCCTAGGGCTGGGCTTTCCCTAATACTTGCCGCTAAAGCGCACGCCCTACTCAATGGAAAAAATCATGTCGGTTGTAGTGATATTGCAGCGGTCGCACCTCCAATTTTCCGCCACCGACTTATCCCAAATTTTGCAGCCCAAAGCGAAGGTCTCGATTCAGATGCCATAACAGCAAAAATCATCGAAGCCATACCTCAACATTAGCAGGTATTTACAAAAGATTAAGAAAAGCTTGATCCAATCAGTGTTCCAGAAGTTCAAAAATTGAACAACGAATCCATAGATTTACTTGATGCTAAAACTCTTGCCAGAGCTGATAAGCTTGGTATAGCTGCGAGGTTTATTGTGGAAGGATATATGGCGGGTGAACACAAGTCACCGTACAGAGGATTTGCTATTGAATTTTCACAGCACAGAGAATACTCACCTGGAGATGATGTCAGACATGTAGACTGGAAAGTTTTAGGAAAGACTGACCGGTACTATATTAAGCAATATGAACAAGAGACGAACTTTGTTGCTCATATTCTTGTTGATGGGAGCGAATCAATGCAATATGGATCCGGTGATCTAACTAAATTAGAATATGCAAAGCTTGCTGCGGCCTGTCTTTCTTTCATGATCATAAAACAAAGAGACGCTGTGTCCCTGTCTCTTTTTGGTGATTCTACAAAAGAAGAGCTTCCGAGAGGAAACACTCAAAATCATCTGTTTAATATCTTAGAAAAACTCGTTCACTTTTCCCCTTCTGGAGGAACTGATCTTGCAGGCCAATTGCATTCTGTTGCTAACCAATCCCAAAGAAAGGGCATCGTTATTGTAATTAGTGATTTCTTTGATAATGAGGATTCAGTTTTAGAATCAGTCCAACATTTAAGATTTGTTGGCCATGAAGTCATCGGTCTCCAAATTTTAGATGATGATGAAATTAATTTTCCTTTCAGTGGACTAGTAGAATTTGAGGGCCTAGAAGACATTCCAAATCTAAAAACTCGACCAACTGAAATCAGAAAAAGCTATCTTGATGAGTTCCGTGAATTCCAAAATAAACTGCTCGAAGGCTTCAGCAAAAACTCATGTCACTTTGTTGAGTGTAATACTTCAAAACCTCTGGAAGAGGTCTTAGGATCATATTTAACTTTTCGTAAAGAAACGGCCGCTAAGTAATCGATGTCATTTCTTAATCCAGCACTATTGATGGGAGCCGCTGCGCTAGCCATTCCTATTATTGTGCACCTACTCAACAGGCGGAGATTTAAAAGGGTCAAGTGGGCAGCGATGCGTTTCCTTCAAGTCAGTTTAGAGCGAAACCAAAGAAGAATGAAGGTTGAGGACTGGATTCTATTACTATTAAGACTGGCAATAGTCGCACTAATAGTTTTGGCCCTTTCAAGGCCTGCTACAGATTGGATAAAATCTTCCGGACTAGGATCAACGGTAACGGCTTCCGTGATAGTAGACTCATCGGCTAGCATGCAAAGAACTGATCAAAATTCTGCAGTGAGCCGTTTTGATGTTGCTAAAGAAACAGCAAAACAGGCCTTAAGTTCAATACCTAAAGGTTCGGCCTCCTCTATTCTATTTGCCGCAAACTCAGTTGGAACAGGAATAAGGGAGCCGTCACATGATAGTGAGCGGGTACAAAACTCACTGTCTATCGCCAAACCATCTGACCGAGGGAGTGACCTCTTACCCGCAATCCAATCAGCCATAAACTCACTTAATAACAATCCTTCAACGCAAAAAGAATTAATTATAATTACTGATGGAGAGGCTAGCGCCTGGAATCAATTCGAATCAATCACCAGAACCCTTGATCAAAACAGGGAGTCTATTAATACCATAATCACTCTTGTAGGGAAAAACCCCGAAGAAAATATTGCTATAACTCGTTTATCACAGAAGACGCCCATAGTTTCAGTTGGGCAACCAATGAGACTTTCAATTGGGGTTACCAATTTTGGTAAAATAGAAGCCAACGATATTCCTGTTCAAATAAGTATCAACGAACAGCCTTCAGGGGCACCCGTTATTATCGAATCAATAAATCCAGGTGAAGAAAAAACAATTACTGCATTTGTCGAGATTGAAACTCCAGGATACCTCAGAATAAAATCTTCAATTGATTATGAAGACTGTAAACTTATTGATAACTCCAGAGAAATTGTAATCAAAGCAATAGAAAAGATTAAAACTCTTCTCATTGATGGAGACCCAGGAAGGAGCTCAACTGAATCAGAAACTTTCTTTTTACAAAATGCCTTGGTGCCAGTCGCTGAAGACCTAGCAGATTCATTTTTCATAACCGCTGAAAAATCCAACCTTGGATCAGTTCAAGAATTAAATATCAATGATTACGACGTCGTTTTCCTGGCTAACGTCCCTGACTTCACAAATGAATTTTCTGGAATTCTAAATAATTTTGTAAGGAACGGAGGCGGGTTAATTATATTCCCTGGAGACAATATTAACGCCTCTTTTTATAACCAAGAGCTCCATGAAAAATTAAAACTTCTCCCAGCCTCTTATGGTAAAATAATTCCTGATAAAAATTCTCTCAAGCCTCTTTCATTGCAAGCGAGTGGATACGACCATCCTCTAGTTGAACTATGGAATGACCCTGGGGCTGGCACTCTAGAAGACGTGAAAACATTCAAAGCCTATGAACTTTTTATGAAAAGCGGAGGAGACGGAAGCATCGCAGTTCAATACGACAATGGATCTGCTGCAATTATCGAATCGGATGTTGGGCTGGGTAAAGTCTATCAGTTTAGTAGCTCTGCAGACACTGATTGGAATGACCTTGCGGTGAAACCAGCATTCTTACCCATTATTCATAGGGTCATTGGTAGCGTAATATCCAGAAACGATTCTGGTTTAAATATCCAAGTCGGTGAGAATTTCATCAAAAAAGTTCCTCAATCTTGGGTCGACAAAGAGGCAACGATTTCTCATTCAAAATCGGAAACAGCATCACTTATTTCAGCCAAAGCTACTAATGAGGGAGGCAACATAGAATTTAAAAATGTTAACACCTCAGGAATATATGACCTTAAACTTACTGAGCCGTTTGAACTGATTCAATTTTCAGCTAGTGGAGACCCTACAGAATCGAACCCCGAAAAACTCTCAGATCCACAAATCGAAAGGCTCAAAGAAGTTACCTCTAATTTTATCGAATTAAACTCAGTTGATGAAATAACAGCAGCCCTAAATAGAAAACGTCAGGGCGCAGAAATTTGGCCAATGCTTTTGTTGGTCGCACTTTTACTAACAATTGTGGAGCTTTTCCTTTCACAAAAATTCAGCCAGGAAAAATAAATTGAATTCGATACTACTTAAGCTGATTGGAGTTCCAACCGATGAAACATCATCGATCACGAACATTTCAATCCAATTAGCCCCTCTAGTATCACCAATATTTTTAATATTAGCTGCCATCGCACTAGTGGGCTGTTCATGGTTTTTTTACAAATCAACACCTGAGGACGTTCGAACTTCAAGAAGGCGCATAATGCTTATGATGCGTATTATCTTTTTTATCCTCCTAATTGGAATTTTACTAAGACCCATAATAAATCTAGACCTCGAAAGAGATCATAAAAAAACACTAGCCATACTCATTGACAATTCCTCGAGCATGGGAATAGCTGACCCAAGATCAAATATTAAGGACAGGGTAAGGGAAGCAATCGCAAAAGGAAGCTTAGACCCACGAGCAGGCTTAGAATCTGAACCAGATCAAATACCCGAATCCTCTTCAACTCGAGCTCAAATCGCCGAACAAGCTCTAAAAAATGAAAAACTAAACTTACTAAAAAGCTTAGAAAAAAAATCTGAAATCGTTACCTATTATTTTGGTGGTAGCATTAAAGATAATGAAATTTTCGCTAATCCGGCAGAACCTGAAACCTCAATAGGCAATGCTCTTGATGAAGTACTAAGAAGACATAGCGCAGACGACCTGGGTGGTATTATTCTAATTAGTGATGGAGCTCACAACGAAGGTAAGGCTATCGTGCCAGTTGCTGAAAGACTAAGGGACAGGAATATTCCTGTATTCTCATATGGTGTAGGAACGAATTCACCGCGCGACGTTGCCATTGAGACGATTGATCTTCCCACAGTCGCCCTAGCTCAAGATTCGATTCCGATTACTGTAAAAATCAATCAACAGGGAATGGCAGGTGAAAAAGGGAAACTGATAGTTACAATGTCAGGAGTTAAAGCCATTGAAAAAGAATTCGTTTTCACTGATGAAGAAAATCAAGAGATCACTTTACCGATTACACCGTCCAAACCCAACGAGTATCAGATATCAGCAACTATCGAAACCTCAGCAGATGAAATTATAGATAATAATAATAGCTTCTCACGCGGCCTCAGGGTTTTAGACTCTTCTCTAAAAGTACTGATGATAGAAAGCTCACCAAGATGGGAGTTTAAGTATGTTCAAGCGATGCTCTTAAGAGAAAGAAGAATCGAGCTTGATTGTTTCCTTGCAGGCGTTGATCCAGTCGTCTCGCGTGCAGATGATTCTCCTTATATAGATTCATTTCCTGAAAGCAGAGAAAAACTCTTCAGTTATGACTTAATTATGTTTGGTGATATTAATCCAGACCAATTACCGGAAAACACTATCGATAACATTTCATCCTTTGTTTCTGATGGAGGAGGATCACTAGTCATTATGGCTGGAAAAAGGTTCACCCCATCATCCTACAGGAACACTGCTCTTGAGAGGTTAATTCCTGTTGAACTCGCTCCTACTCGACTGGGTGGAAACACTAATAATGCACAGAGACCCATATCACTTGAGATTACTGAGGCCGGCCTAAGAGAAGGATTCCTTAACCTTGAGGAAGACCCAGAACTTGCGAAACAGAGATGGGGTAAATTACCACCTATTTTTTGGTCTGTGAAAACGCTCGGAGCAAAGCCCGCCGCAAAAACCTACCTAACGCATCCTGAAGGAGACTATCCTGTTGTTGCCTTGCAAAGATATGGTGCAGGTGAAGTCCTATGGATAGGCACAGAAAACACATGGCGATGGAGAAGAAACACGGGAGACCTCTACCACACTCGATTCTGGGGACAAACCGTACAAAGAATGGCAGGCAGACGACTAGCAACAGGCTCTCGTAGGTCAGAAATAAGGTCAGACAGAGCCGTTGCAAGAACAGGTGAGAATTTTACTGTTTTTGCAAGATTACTTGATGAAAATTTTATACCTAGAGAAGATGAAACGATTGAAGCAATGCTCAAGCAGAGCAATTCCTCTTCAGCTGGATCAAAAAAAGTAATGCTTAGAGCGGTTCCAGGCTCACCCGGTTATTATCGGAGTGAATTTACTGCCGGCGACCCTGGTCGGTATCAATTAAGCATAGAAGATGACAAGTCGAGTGGCATAGATCTCAATGTTAGGGATGCAAACCGGGAATTCTCAGAAACTGCAATTAATGAAAAAAACCTTAAAGAACTCTCCAATATAACCAATGGTTATTACTTCAGAGAAGAAAACCTTTTCGAGCTTCCAGAAATTGCTAGCATTGAACCCTCTAAGATTAAGCTACGTAGAGAAGCTGATCTTTGGAGTTCACCTTTGTATTTAATACTACTCTTAATACCAATTACCTTGGAATGGTTTATGAGAAAATTCGCCGAACTAAAATAGAATAATGTCTGGCAAAACAACATTAACAATACCTCTCAGTGCGGTGAAAGCACTAAGAAAGAAACTTGCTCGTGCAAGATTCTCAATAATCGCTATTGAATTTGCAAGACGTTTTGCCATTACACTATCAGTCTCAATATCTCTTCTAATATCGCTTCTGTTTATTGACCTAATGACTGATCTGGGCGCGAACGCTCGTTCATTCGGACTGTTCAGTATTATAACATTTTCTGTAATTTCTGCACTTTGGTCATTATCCTCTTTAGTAACAAAATGGAAGAATGACGAATCACTAGCACTTGATATCGAAAGGCGAAACAAAACTTTTGATAGTCGATTAATAAGTTCCATTCAATTTGCAAAACGAAGAGTCACCTTCCCTGATTATGCACCCATGAGCATGATCCAATCAATGATTTCAGAGACTAAGGAAGTATCAAGAAAGTTTAATTATCTAGAGATCGTAAATCCGAAAGCAATGATTAGAGCTTCTCTAACATTATTTTTAGTCATTATTATTTCAGGAGCCTGGGCAATAAATGAAAAAGATTCATTCATGGTTCTCTTAAAAAGGGCTATCGGAAAACAAATAGAAATCCCCCGCGATACAGTGATCGTAAATTTACCTGAGATCAAAAGGGTCGGAATCGGCGATAACGTTACTCTCTCTTATAAGATTAAATCCAAAAAAACCACCGAACTTAATGCTAAGTTAAAAGTGAATTTCGATTCAGGGAGGAAAAATTTAATTAACTTAGAAAGAAGTGAATCCGATGAAACAATTTATTCGACGATTATTGAAGATGTGCCAGAGTCTTTTACTTTTAACGCTCAAATAGATGACGCAAAGACGGCCTCTTTAAAAATCATCGCTATCGAAAGGCCTTCGATCATAAAAATATCAGCAACCCAAAACTATCCAAAATTCACAAAGCAGGATCCAACTAAACATGTTCCAGGAGACTTTACTTTTTTTCCTGGCAGTGAAGTAACAATAAACATTGAATCGTCAAAGGAACTTACTACGGGCAATCTAAAGTTTCTTGGTATAGAGAATCAATTACCTTTAAACATCAGCAATGACGACAAAAAGAAAGGTGAGGCTCTAATTAAGATTCCATCAAAAAACTTATCTGGATTCAGCGTTTCTCTTACAGACACTGAAGAAATGAACTCCAGGAATGCGGCTATCTATAAAATATCATTACTAACAGATCTACCTCCAGAGATTCGCATCACTTATCCTAAAAGGTCTGAAGAGTTAGTTACCCGAAAGGCTAGATTTCTTATCGAGTACGAAGCCAGTGACCGATTTGGAGTCAATTCGATTAATTTAAAGTACAGAAGAAATGAAAATGAGGTTATCACTATACCTGTATTAGTTGACGAATCAGGAAAGAACCAAATTAAAGATAATTATGAATGGGATCTAGGTTCATTGAATCCAAGCCTTTCAGAAGGCGATCAAATTAGCTATTGGTTAGAAGCGTCTGACCAGAACATTGCAGGATCAAATATTAGTACTACTGAAATTTTAACTCTTAAAGTGGTTACTCCAGATGAAAAACGTGCCGATCTACTTGGTAGAACATCTGACGCCCTTGGTAGCGTAGACGAAGCCACCAATGATCAAGAAACGCTTAATAAGGATCTAGAATCAATAATTAGAAAAAATACACCAATTAAGAAAAATTGACCTTTGGAAATTCTTTAAGATTCATCTAAACTAATAATGCTCATGAAATTGCAATCAATCCATCAACTTTTCGTGGCTTTGATTTTATCATTGTTACTGACCAATTCCTTTGGCGCATTTCCTCAAAATTCTCTACTTAATCAAGAAAGAAAACAGCAAAGAATTAAAGACTCCACCGAAAGGACAGGAGAACAGTTAGATTCCTTAATCGATGAATTTAATCGTAATGGTCTTGCAGGCAGTGATCTTGAGGTTATCAAGGCCATAAGAACAGTACTTGGCAACCTCTCAAAGGAGCAAATGAAAGAAATTGTAGGGCTGCTCAACGGTGCAAGAGAAGACACTTTACAAGATATCAATTCACCAGCTGCAAGCGCTAAAATATTGACTGCGTTTGCAGGACAGAAAGGAGTTATCGTTCAGTTAAGAAGGATCCTTCTTGAGTATCAGTCACAGGTGGCACTCTTTGATCTGGCTAGATTTGTAAAGGAACTGGGTGACAGACAAACATCAAACCTTCATGAAGCTATCACACTATCTTCATCTAATTTTGTACCCGGAAGCCCCACCAGATCAGAGGAAATATCTATTCAACTTCAATACACTGAACAAGAAGCCTTGGCCGGTGAGGTCAGTAGTATCCTTAAAAGATTATCACAGATCGCAGAAATGACTAAAGGGTCTCCAGATCAAAGGCCTAACAAAGCACAGCAGCACGCTAGTGACTCCAGACTAAGTGAAAACATACTCAAGGCGATAGATGAAATTAAAGGAAAGCGACTCATGAGTGCTGTATCATTCGAGAAGACTTCCAGAGATTCATTATGGAAAATGGCGAAAATTCTTGAAGCAGAAAAAGGAGAACTTGAACAAATGGTCGAGGCTCTTGAAAAGCTAGAAAACATCATTGATAAGGAAACTGAAATTCGGGAATCTACAGAAAAACTCTCAGAGAAGAATCAAGAAAAGCTCGAAAAAGAAAAATTTCCAGAGCACATTCGTAGAAGAATAGACCAACTCGAAAAGGCTGTGAAATTTCGAGAATTTGAAAGGGGTGAGCGTATGGAGGAATTAGAAGAGATGGAAAAAATTGAGCAAAATGCTTTAGATTCACAAGAAAAAATATTCGAAAACGAAATTGAAAAAACGAAAAGTCAATTAACAGATGCGAAGGAAACTAATAATGATGCTCTTATCAAGGATCTAGAAAATCAACTCAAACAAAGAGAACGCCAGTTAGAAAGAGCCGAACAAAATAAAGAGAGAAGAACTAAGCAATTAGCCGCTGAACTTGAAAGAGAAAATAAAGTGCTCAATTCGCGTGTGGAACAAGCAACTAAAAGACTTGAACAAGCTTTTGATCAAGCCAGCAAACAGTACGTTGAAAATAGACTAAGGACTGAAGCTGAAAACAAATCCTTAGAACTCGCAAAAAAACAAGGAGAACTAGCAGATCTGACTGATTTTCTTGCAGATGAATTATCTGAGGTAGCTCCTTCAATATCTGAGGCGATAAAAAAATCAACGCCAGAAATGCAAGCAGCAAGAGATGCTTTGAAAGAAAACTCATCGATTGATGAACGCAGAGAGAAAGCACTCCCCCGAGAGGTAACCGCATTAGAAAATCTCGACGAGGCTAGAAACGCGCTCATAGATAAAATTTCAGAATCTGAAGCAATCGCTGAGGTTCCTAGTGAAAAGATACAAGAACTCGAAGATCTACTAGCAGAGGTAAAAGAAATCAGAAAAGAAGAAGAAGAACTAAAATCAATTACAAAAGAGGCTGCAGACAATACAAATATTGAAAAAATACAAGAAAAGTCTGCCGATCAGGCAGAAATAGAAGGGAAAACTGCCGAGGCTACATCGACTGCCTCTGAACAAGAATTAACTGAAGCCGCTGCATCCTTAGCCGAGGCCATGGCCGCAATGGCTGAGGCTGGAGCCGATTTAGCAGCAGGCGAAAACTCTCCAGATGCTCAACAAAATGCTATCAATAAGTTAGCTGATGCTGAAGAGGCTATTTCTGAGGAGATAGAAAAACTTAAGGATGCTGCTCAAGAACTAGCTAATCTCAATGATCTCATCGAAAAACTGGAGCCTATTATTGAAGAACAAAAAGATCTTAATGAAAGCACCGCAGAATCTATACCTCAAGATGGGGAAGACAAAATCAATACAGAAGATTCCAATCAACTTGCAGATGCACAAAAAGACCTACAAGAACAAACTAATGAATTGGCTAAAGAGGCTTCTTCGACATCAGAAAAAGCATCTAATGAATTATCAGAAGCCTCAGATAAACAAAGCACTGCATCTGATGACTTAGCCTCAGGCGAACCCGCTAGCGCAGCCCCTGATCAAAGTGCTGCATTAAATGATTTAAACGAAGCAAAGGCGGCTTTAGAGAAACAAGCATCTGAACTAGCCGAAGCTCTCGGTCAAGAATCCATCAATGATCCATCCGCTTTATCAGAGGCCGCTGCTGCTATTGCTGAAGCTCAAGCATCTGTATCTGAAGCACAAGAACAATTAGCGGCAGCCGAGAGTGCTGCCAATGAACTAGCAGAGAGACAAAAAATATTAGCAGAAGCGGTTGGAGAAGCGTCAACCAACTCCCCAGTAGACCCTGCATTAGCACAAGCCGCAATAGCAACGGAAATCGCCGCCAAAGAACTTTCATTTGGAGATCTTAAAGGTGCACTTGAACAAATGGAGAATGCTCAAAATGCACTTAGTGAAGCACAAGACCCCTCAGGTGAAGGCCAGGGTGAAGGCCAGGGTGAAGGCCAGGGTGAAGGCCAGGGTGAAGGCCAGGGT
>PAHQ01000053.1 GCA_002705125.1 Verrucomicrobiales bacterium
AATCTTTAATTTGATTAATAGTTAATTCGCTAAAGTATTTCTCATTATTTTCTGAAGAGGATCTGACTTGATCCNTGCCTTTTGAAAATAACATCAAAGATTCTTTAATCTCATTCAAATCACTAACCAATTTAAGAAAGGATTGTACATTTTCTTCACTAATTAAAAATCTTTGTTCTATATCCTGAGATGGTNGACCAACATTTTTTAGCGGCCCTGTTCTTTTAGGATGTGGAACTAAATCTTCTAGTGGTCTCACTTTAAGCTTATCCTGCGGCAAGAGTCGTCGTCGCGAGTCAGAATCACTTAAGTNTTCGTCTTCTTCTAAAAGAAATCCTGACTCTATAAAATGGTCCTCATTATCAACTTCCAATCCAATCTCNGGCTTAGTTAAAAAGTTTACATNATCNAATGGATTTNNNGAGGTATTAGAATAATTCTCTTCTTCTTTTACTTCGANAAGTTCAAATGGACTAAATTCATCAGATTTAGCAATTTCCTGATCACAAATTTCTTCGGCCTTATCTTCNTCTGATTGAATAAAAGATAATCTGCGNGATTCATCACTTAATTCATTTGTCTGATTCTTGAATATCTCTCGGAAAGAAAACGCCATTATTTAAAAACTTAAACTATATTTATAACTATAAATATTAAAGGAATATTAATTATAATAAAAGAGAAAACCAAAGNCATGAAGTCTAANGCCACCNNCTGAAANGAAAGTCAATTTCTAGTAACTAAGTTACTAAGGGGTTAATTCAATTAAAAACCTATAAAAGAGTCGCCCATTTGAATCATTTACCGTCTGATCATGTCGAATTGTAATAGTTCCATCCCCATTATCAACTGAAGTCATTCCTAGGATATCGTCCCATGTTTTCAAATCGACTGAAGATTGAAGACTGAAGTCAAGGTCATCAGCAACTTTTTTTACTTTCAACTCCACCGATAAAACCTTAATCCCATTAGCTTTTACAGCTCTCACTATAAATTCATCCTTAAAACCAGATACGGATCTTGGATTAAGGCCATAAGCATACTCCTCTAAATTACTTAAACCGTCAGAGTCATAATCATCTGNTGGNCCAGTCCCNGGTCCATTTAATCCATTTTCATCAAACTGCAATTTAGACCATGTTGAATATCCACCAACTGGCTCACTACTCTNGANTCCTGGAGACCCTCTTTCACTCTGGGATCGTTGCCAATTAGTAGGATCATTTCCAATAATTAAGTTATCAATTCTCTCAATACTTCTACCTTCTCCTGAGGGCCACNCTCCANCATCATNATAATCAACNGCATCNACTTCAATCATTGGAACAACGATTCCCTGGCCAGCGACAAAATCTGGCTTATCNGGCCTCATGAGAACAATTTTTTCTCCTGCATTATTTAAAGCTCCTTCAAAACCCTCATCACCACCGTAAATTGTTATGTCCTCCGAAACGGAATAATCGATTCTAAACTGATTCACTGAAACTCCTTTTGGTATTATCAAAACAATTTCATCTTTTTGAAGAACTGGCTGATTGCCAGGAAAGGTGAAGTCCACTCCATCAAGACTCCAATTATTATTTGGGTTNCCACCTAACTGCTCAGAAGTTGTNTCATACAACGGTAAAACTTGATNACTAATATTTGTAATTTCTATATATTCATTGCCTNCATTAATAGGCTCGTANGATATTTCACTAATGACAGCCAACTCAACTCGAGGAGGATTATTCGAATAACCATCGGGAAAAGCCTCAAATCGATTAATTTCTATGGTCGGTGATCCTGACTGAGTAACAAATATCTCNTTGCCTGCACCATTGATATATCTAATTATTGATACACCATTTTGAGTTGCTCTAAATTCAGCTCCATGAGCATAGCCAGTCAATCTATTCTGACTGTCTGCCGAAAACAAATAAACAGCATCCCCTCTTGAACTCAGAGAAAATGAAGTGCCAAAATAATTCAGAGGCGCTCCTGGAGCCGCATTGTTATCTTCGTTAACAGCCCAATANCCTCCAGCAGGGACTATAGNATTAGAGGGAATTAAATATTTCTTTGGATTAATAGGATCATCCGTCAAATACCATCCACTAATGTTAATGTCCTCATTTCCAGGATTATAAAGTTCAATAACATCTGTCTGAGGAAGGTCAGTATGAGATAATATCTCATTTACAAGAACAACTCCTCCGCCAAAAGCAGAGCCTCCTCGGTTTGCACTCAATTCCCAATCTGATGCCTGATAACTAGGACCCGCATTTGATTTCCTAACTANACTGTAACCTTGTCCATCAGCCTCGACTGGCCATGGCGATTCATCATCATAATCCAAAGAATCTAAAACTGCATAATAACGCGGGTANCCGGGAGCATCTCGTTGGAATNCCTCAATCGTAATAGGCAATCGTAATTCGATGCGTTCACCTCCACCATCCAGNGAGCCAGCATTAGGNTCAGCAAACACCCTAGCATTNTCATTAACATCATAAGCCACCCGAAAATCTGCCTCCAGAACATTGGTGATGTATGCGTATTCACCTACAGCTAGAGTTGGAGTATCTCCAAGTAAAACCATTCCAAATCCATTAATCGAAAGATTATCACTCGGAAATGCAGGATCAAACAAATTTGCAACTTCAGGTCCGTTGTTAATGATCTTAATGTACTCAACTGATGAACCAAAACCTGGCGAATACATAACCTCAACAATCTTTATTCCAGTTGAAGAAGGTGGTCCATTTTCAAAACCTAAACTTGCTTCATCAGGAACTAAATAATCTTTACCGTAATCATCAACAAACCTAGAAAAATTTTTTCCATCCAACGATGCTGGAAAGTGAAAACCATGTACCCATCCTGTTAATAATCCCTCATTTGATGAATAAATAAAAGCTCGCTCACCCTTTGAACTTAAACTTATCGAGAAACCATTAATTCCATTTTCTAAAACTAGATAGCCCCCAGCTGGTATAACTGTACCTTGAGCCAGTGGTGGATTTTTGGTAGGCCGATCTAAATTGTCCGAAACAAACCAACCACTTAAATCAACACTTTCAGTGTTAGGATTATAAAGCTCAATCGCATCATTATCTAGAACCCCATCTCTAGTTCGAATCTCATTTATATAGATCTTATTAAACTCAACAGGTAAAGGCTCTTCACTTCCAGGAGATCCATTGACATTAATACTTGGCCTCCATGACTCGTAATCTCCCTCGTCAGATTCACCGTTAGGGCTAATCAAAACAAGTGAATAATCACCCCCATCAGGTTGACTAGGCCACGACGCTCTTTCTAAATCATCATCTTCAGGTAACTCTGGAGGGTCAGGAATACTCCCATCATCACCATCATAATACCTCAATGAAGACACAGTACTACCCGTATCATCAGGTCCATTCTTTAACGTGACTCTTTCTCCACGATTAGACAAACCGGCCCTTCCAGGACCTGCTCCATCATCATCCGCATATTGCCCAAAAATTTGAACATCAGGATACTGTGTTGCAAAAAATTGGGCGTTAGCCACCAGAACTATAAATTGCCCAGGCGATAGAAATGTTTCATCAGGAAAAACATATAAAACACCATTCGTAAACTCCCATCCTGATAAGTCAGCAACCTCATCTCCAACATTCTTTATCTCAATAAATTCTCGAGCCTCATCTGGACCGTTAGGATTGTAATGTATTTCAGATATAATGACTTTAGGAGCTGAAAAAGATATAACTAGCCCCACCATCAAAGAGAAAGTTAAGCAAAATAATTGAGCGGTCTTCTTGAGAGAACTTGATAAGCAAGTCATTAATTTTGGGGAGTTTAGGTATTTTTTTATTAAATACCTAAAAGTATTATCCTTCCCATAAAGGATGGGGTCAAGAAGGAGGATATAAAATTATTATGAATTTATTTCCATTATCTACCAAGNAATTTTGGTAGCACCTTAGAATCATAGGTCTCATTGGGTGAAAAAAGCCAACCAGGTTTTGAATCAATTAATTCATAATCCGTTAATACAAATTCTCTGACATAAATATTAGAATTAGGATCATAGGCTTTTGATCCAGAAAAATGACCTTTGATTTTATATTCGTAATTATGATCAAAACCAAAACGTTTTATTCCTATCAATTTTGTCGGATCATCTCCTAACTTATTAACTTCGGAATCCATTATTTCTGGTAGCCTATCAGGAACTTTTTTAACCTTTTCACTCATTATGACCATGACAGATTCACCCCAAGACTGACTAGGCCTACGCAAGTAGCCCCAGAATCTCATACGGTCCACGTAATATCGTCGACCAATGAAGTAATCACCCAATTCTTCATTCTGAATATTATTTTCTCGGGCTAAAATAGCCGCCTCATTCTCGGGGCTTTTAATTACATTTATCGTGTTACANCTCGATGAAAAACCAATCAGAAGAAAAACTAAAATCATTAACCTACATCGAGAAATCATTACAATATATTGTATCTTTAATAAGCCATTAGCAACTTTGAATAAATGACTAATACTAATAACTCAACCAGGGACCTAACCACTTTTCAATCTCACTCAATGGCATTTCTTTTCTTTTGGCATAATCAATAACTTGATCCTTACTGATATTTCCAACGCCAAAATATCTTGCCTCAGGGTGAGCAAAATATAAACCACTAACAGAAGAACCTGGACTCATAGCCATACTTTCTGTCAGCTTTGCATTAACGACCCCCTCTGCATCGAGTAAATCAAACAGAGTCAACTTCTCAGTGTGATCAGGCTGAGCAGGGTATCCAGGAGCCGGTCTAATACCTCGGTATCTCTCTCTTATTAGGTCATCATTAGACAATTCTCCAATTTTCTCATAACCCCAAAAATGACGCGCATCCGAATGTAACTTTTCTGCAAAAGCCTCGGCAAGTCTGTCAGCAATTGATTTAACCATTATTGATGAATAATCGTCCTGATCGCTCTCGTAGATTTTAGCCATCTCATCAGCTCCATGAATCGATACAACGAAACAACCCAAATGGTCCTCAATTTCCATGGACTTCGGTGCAATAAAATCTGACAAGGCATAGTTCGGCTTACTATTTTTGCGCATTTGCTGTCGAAGAGTATGGAAAACTAACCTCACTTTTTCCCTAGATTCATCAGTATAAACTTCGATATCATCTCCATAAGAATTTGCTGGGAAAATCCCCCAAACTCCTTTAGCTTCCAATTTTTGGTTCTGAATAATTTCTTCCAAAATTATTTGGGCATCATCAAACAATTTTTTTGCTTCTATTCCGTGCTTTGGGTTATCGAAAATAGATGGGTATCTACCTCTAATTTCCCATGCATGGAAGAATGGAGACCAATCAATAAAGGGAACTAGTTCTTTTATGTCAGGCGANANCTTATTAGATCCAATACTTTTGGGTCTGGTNANATCAATTTNTTTCCAATTAGATTTGAATGCNTTATTTCTAGCATCATCAAGAGATATTAATTTTTTATCTGTCTTATTGTTACCGTACTTTGAGCGCAGCTCAACGTGCTTCTTTTCATTCTCAGAAATATAATGNTCACGTTTTTCATTACCCATCAGCGACGTAACAACTGGNACACTTCGGCTTGCATCAAGCACATGAATNATTGGACCACTATAATGAGGTGCAATTTTTATTGCAGTATGAGCAGCACTAGTCGTCGCTCCTCCTATCAGCAATGGAATATCAAAATTGTTTCGTTCCATCTCTTTGGCGACATGTATCATTTCATCGAGACTGGGTGTAATTAATCCACTCAAGCCAATGAAGTCTGCACCAATCTCCTTAGCCTTAGCTAAAATATTTTCACATGGAACCATGACTCCCAAATCAATCACTTCATAATTATTGCAGGCAAGGACCACTCCCACGATATTCTTTCCAATATCATGAACATCTCCTTTCACAGTAGCCATTACAATTTTACCAGCAGAATCAGACTCATCTTTTTCATCCTCCATGAAAGGTTCCAAATAGGCGACCGACTTTTTCATGACTCTAGCAGACTTAACAACTTGCGGTANAAACATCTTTCCCTCACCAAAGAGATCACCNACTATCTGCATGCCGTCCATGAGAGGNCCTTCAATAACCTTAATAGGCTTTCCGTATTTCAGCCTAGATTCTTCTGTNTCGTCCTCGATATAATCCGTAATACCCTTTAGCAAGGCATACTCAAGCCTGCTCTCAACAGAGTCTTCCCGCCACTTTAAATTTAGTTCAGTCTTTTTTCCTGAAGCTCCTTTNAACTGCTCAGCATAAGAAACCAACTCCTCCGTACCTTCAGTGCTTCTATTAAAAATCACATCCTCGACTTTTTTCAAAAGTTCATCAGGNATATTTTCGTACACTTCGAGCATTCCAGCATTCACAATTCCCATATCCATTCCAGCTTCAATCGCATGATATAGAAAAGANGAATGCATTGCTTCTCGCACTACATTGTTACCTCTAAAGCTAAATGAAATATTTGAAACTCCACCACTTACTTTGGCACCTGGTAAATTCTCCTTAATCCACTTGGTAGCATTTATGAAATCTACAGCATAATTATTATGCTCATCCATGCCGGTAGCGATTGTTAATATATTTGGATCAAAGATAATATCCTGAGGATTGAAACCGACATCATTAACAAGAATCTGGTATGCTCTCTCACAAATTCTGATCTTATCTTCATAGGTGCTAGCTTGTCCCTTCTCATCGAAGGCCATTACAACCACTGCCGCACCATAACTCATTATTGTTCTAGCCTGCTTCTTAAAAACCTCTTCCCCTTCCTTCAATGAAATTGAGTTTACAATGGGTTTGCCCTGTATGCTTTTAAGTCCCTCCTCTATGACCTCCCACTTGGATGAATCAATCATTATTGGAACTTTTGATATCTCTGGCTCTGCAGCGAGTAATCGTAAAAATTTTCCCATCATTTGGACTCCATCAATGAGCCCCTCATCCATACAAACATCGATGACGTTTGCCCCATTTTCTACCTGCTGCCTAGCAACTTTAGTCGCATCATCCAGATTATTAGATTTGATTAACTTAGCAAACCTAGGCGACCCAGCAACATTAGTACGCTCACCAACCATCAAAAAATTCTTTTCCGGCGTATGATTATAGGCTTCTGATCCACTTAGCCTCATGCAAGAGTCAATCGCAGGCAATTTCCTTGGTTCATGCTTCTTCACCTCTTTGGCAATCGCAGCAATATGATCAGGNGTATTACCACAGCACCCCCCCACNAAATTAATCAAGCCATTAGCTGCAAATTCCCCCGAGAATTTAGCCATGTCATCGGGCAATAAATCAAAACCTGTTGGAGCCAAAGGGTTTGGTAACCCTGCGTTAGGATATATTGAAATGTATGAATTTGATTTGTCTGAGAGATCAGTCAGAAAAGAGCGCATCGGTTCAGGGCCTAATGAACAGTTAAGACCTACTGCCAATGGATTCATATGCTGAAATGAATTAATAAAAGATTCAACTTTCATTGCAGAGATCATCGTCTCTCCACCCATTCCAACTGCAGCCGAAAAAATTAATGGGATATTGAAACCCAGGTGTTCATTAACTTCCTTTATTGCAACAGAAGCAGCCTTTGCATTTAATGCATCAAAAATAGTCTCTACTAAAAGTAAATCAGAACCACCCTCTATTAAGGCTTTAATTTGGTGAGTATATGCTGCAACAACCTGATCGAAATTAACCACTCTTTTACTAGCATCGTCAGCATCTGGAGATTGAGAAAGCGAGACCGTCAACGGACCTATTGAGCCTGCTACATATTTTTTTTCACCTGTCTCATTAGCAACACGATCCGCCCACAAGCGACAAATTTGAGCTGACTTTAAATTAATCTCCCAAGCCAGATCATTTAGAAATTTATCTTCTAAGATTTTCTGAAAAAAGGCCTGATCTTTTGAACCTTTGCCAGTTTCTCGAGGATCATCTACAAAAAATTCACTCTGTGCTAAAGTCGTAGCTGAAAATGTATTTGTTGATGCAATATCTGAGCCTGCCTCAAAAAACTTCCTATGAATATCACCAATAACCTCAGACTGAGTAATCGAGAGGATGTCACTGTTATTTAGTATATCTTTTTTAATTGCCTGAAATCTTTGCCCCCTAGCAGCAGTTTCATCTAATCCATACTCACGGATAGTGGTACCCATACCACCATCCAAGACAACAATTCGTTCATTGAGGAGTTTTTGTAATTCTCCATGACTAGATTCTTTAGGCATTATGAGTTAATAAACCTAAAATAACGCATAATTTTCAATATATCAACAAAACATGATATGTTGATATGTTTTCTTTCTGACTAGATTTATGCGATTTGTAGTGATGTCTAAGATTATTCTAGCATCTGCCTCACCAAGAAGACAAAAACTAATGTCAGATGCAGGTTACNATTTTGAAGTATTAGCCTCTGATGCAGAAGAAATATCGGAAAAGTTCATGGTCCCAGCCGAATTAACCGTTCAAAACGCTATTATCAAAGCAACTTTAGTGGCAAAATCTAATGAAGAATCAATAGTCATTGGGGCTGACACTGTAGTTTCTCTTGATAATGAAATTTTTGGGAAACCTTATGACCTTAAGGAAGCTGTTAAGATGCTTGCGAGACTAGCAGGACGAACCCATATTGTAACTACTGGAGTTTTTATTATTCAAAATACAAAAAAAGAGAGCTTTCACGTCAATACGGAAGTAACTTTCAAACCCCTTTCGAAAGAAGAAATAAGTAAATACGTCAAAATAATAAATCCANTAGATAAGGCAGGATCTTATGCAGCCCAAGACCACGGAGAACTTATCATAGAAAAATACTCAGGATCTTTTAGCAATGTGGTAGGACTTCCGATGGACGAACTAAAAAAAGTATTAGGCGACTGTTTCCAAACTTACCCAATTAATTAAACACTTTAAGGAGTTATTAAAACTAAAGTAATTCATGAATATAATCATCATTGGTGCAGGACAAATAGGACTGCATCTAGCAAGGAGTTTATCAGGAGCNGCTCATGATATTGTTGTCATTGAAAGTAATGAAAAATTGGCTGATTCTTGCTCTAATGAAATCGACGGTAGAGTCATTCATGGAGGTGGAACCTCAGTTGAATTATTACTTGAGGCTGGCGCTGCAGAAGCGGATCTTATATTTGCTTTAACCAGTCATGACGCAACTAANCTTGTTGCCTGTGAAATTTCAAAAAAATTAGGTGCAAAGAAAGCCATTTGTAGAGTCTCTCCTCAGTTAGTAAGAGAAGAATGGATATTCGATTTCAGAGCCAATTTTTCACTGGACCATATCTTTAGTTCAGAAAGACTCTCAGCAATCGAGATTTCTAAACATATAAGAAATCCTGACGGCATCGCCATTCAGGAAATCGCTCGTGGAAGAATTGAAATCCAACAAGTTCGTATCCCTGATCATAGTAGCGCATGTGGCAAATCATTAATTGAGTTAAACCTCCCAGAAAGGGTAAGAGTAGCCTCTGTACAAAGAGCAGATAAGTTTTTCATTCCAACAGCTGAAGAAAAAATTCTACCCAACGACAAAATTACACTTTTTGGTGACCCAAGCAAACTCTCAAAAACAGCCTCAACGCTAAGAAGTAAAAACGAGAAGGAAAAATCCATTAATATTGTAATTCTTGGAGGAGGAGAATATGGCCTTTCACTTGCTCAAATGGTCAGNTCTTGGGGATGCCAGATAAGAATTTTTGAAAAAGATGAGAGCCTTGCGGAGCAATTAGCCGAGGAGCTTTCCGGAAAAGCAACGGTTATTCATGCAGACGCGACCTCTCTTAACGAGCTCAGAGAAGAACAGATAGGAGAAGCTGACTTCTTTATCGCAACGACACAAAGTGATGAAGACAATGTGATGACATGCTTACAAGCTCATAACTTAGGCACTAAAAATTGCCTTCCTTTAATCCACAGAACGGACTACGCAAATTCAGTTAACCAGTCAAAAAGTAAACTTGGGATCAAAGAAGCAATCATACCAAGAGAAACCGTTCGTAGAGAGTTAATGAGGTTTATTACGTCGGATAAATATCACGTTGTNAAAAAAATACCAGCCGGNGAAATTATTGAAACAACGATTAGAGCGAAATCGAAAGTCGCTGGGAAAAAGATCGAAGATATTGCGCTTCCACCAGGATCAATCTTCATCGCTTTAATTAAAGGAATTCATGCCAAGGTCGCTAGTGCAANTGATGAAATTGAGGTNGGTGATACTGTNTTTTCAATAGTNTCTGANGACGCGAAAAAAGCNTTTTTGAAATTAGTCGCTCGATAGTAATCACAAAAAAGGGTGACCCAATAATGGATCACCCTTTAGAACTTAAATTAGATTAATTTTAAAATTTAGGATTCCTGACCCCCTTGAGGAGCACCGCCCTGAGGGGCACTAGATTTAGCCTGCTCAATCAGCTTGGCTGCGCCAGCAGGATCATCAGTTAACTTACCAAGAAATTCAGGTAATTCGATACCAACATTCTTAGTCAACTGATGCAATGGAGGAAGAGCTCCAACTAGACCAGACATGAAGTTCGCTGTATCATTTTTTCCATCATCACCTTTTCCTGAATCCCAGACAGTGACCGAATCAATTTTAAGATTAGAAATGGCCTTTACTTGTTCTGCTATCAAGTCAGGCAACTGCTCAGTAACGAGAAGTAGAGTTGCATCATCAGCACCACCAGACACCTTAACGATATCACCAAAACCTTGTGCTTTCGCTTGAAGCGCTGCAAGAGTACCTCTCGCNTCTGATTCCATAATCGATTGAATACCATCAGCTTCACCTTTCTTAAGGCGACGAATTTTTTCAGCATCCGCTTCAGCAAGAGTTTCAATTTTCGCTTTTTCAATTTCTGCTGGAACAACAACGTTAGCGTATTGAGTGGCTTTTTCTCTCTCAGAACGAGCAGTCTCAGCTTTTTGCTCAGAAGCATAAGCTTCCTCAAGAGCCTGCGCTGATTTCACCTTCTCTGCCGCAGACGCCAATCTTTCGGCTTCCGCCTCCCGCTCACGTCTTGCCGCATCAGACTCAGCAACCTTAACTTTAGCGAGGTTTTCNCCCTCAACCGCAGCCGCTTGAGCTGCTGACACTTGAACCCTCTGCTCTCTTTGCGCTGATGCCTCACCAATGTTTCCATCTCTCTCACGCTCAGCAACCTGAATCTTCGCATCGTTAGTCGCTCTGGAAGCGGCCTCTTTACCAAGAGCATCAAGATAGCCTGAATCATCAGTCACGTCCTGAATGTTAACGTTAATCAATCTCAAACCAACTTTTCTAAGTTCTCCNTCAACACCATCGGAAATTCGATCAATGAGNTGGTCACGGTCTGCGTTAATGGCCTCAATTTCCATACCTGCAATAACAACACGCATCTGTCCAAAAATAATGTCTTTTGCCAGATCTCTGACCTGAGTCAACTGAAGGCCAAGTAAACGTTCNGCCGCATTNGCCATAACTCCTGGATCTGTTGAAATACCAACAGTGAAAGTGGATGGGGTATTNACCCTGATGTTTTGCTTTGAAAGAGCTCCTTCAAGAGGAATATCAATCGGGATCGGTGTCAGATCTAGATATTCAAAGGCTTGAACGACAGGCCATACAAATGCAGCACCACCATGCATACATTTAGATGATTTACCTCCGGCAGTTTTACCATAGATAACAAGGATTCTATCTGAAGGACATTTCTGGTATCTTGAGAAGAAGAAAATAACCATTCCAAGACCAACAACGATCGCACTGATCGTCAAAATCAGCATGAACTGGCTACCTCCCGCCTGTGCGAGTATTAATTCAGGTGTAAGCATATTTTTTATTAGTTTTTTAGTTTAAGTTTCAGTGGGGCTTGAATTTTCTTTATTAGTTGATTCTGCTTCTAATCGCTCAACAAGTAATGTTCGCGTATCTATTAAATCTTTTACCCTGACAGCTGTTCGAGTTTCCATCTTTTCTTCGTCATCAGTGACTGCACCCACGACAGCGAGCCTACCCTGAAGTTGAACCTCAATTTGCCCGATACCTTTTCTACGCGGAGAGATAGGGATGTATACGGTTCCTATGTTTCCAATCGCATTTTTATAATCTACCGTTCCATCTGACTTTAGACTTTGCATCCATCTCATCATCGCCAAAAAGGCGCTAAGTATAATACTACCCATGATCGTTCCTCCCAAGGTTGCCACGCCAACACCATAACCTTTTTCAAGTAGCATGGCTCCAGTCCAACCAAAACCGACAAAAAATGAACCAATACTTCGTATTGAAAAAATTCCAGTTCCACCTCCCTCTCCTACTTCACCTAAATCAAAATCAACATCTCCTCCAACCAGAAGTATGAAAATCATTTGGACAAAGAGAACGAAACTGGAAACAGATCCCAGGGTAACGAAAATCTTCATAGCTGGCTCCATTGCCGCATATGATTCCAACATTTTTTCTAACATAATTTCAGANCAGTATCTTTAACTTTAATATATTGAATACTATTNGGTAAAAATACCATTATAAATTTTACTATTTTTTGTAATCATAGCCAAAACCTCCAGATAGGATTACTCTTTTTCAAATCTTNGTCGGCTTCTCATTCTCTTCTTCTCTCCTTGTTTTCTTTTATTTTCCACATTAAGTCTCTTTTGACGCCTTGAAGGCTGCCTATTTCTCCTGCGCTCTTTTTCTCTCNCTGCTCTTCGACTATTTCTTTTTTTTGCTTCTTTCTCCTCAATAATAGAACAAATCATTNAACGCGCGGTGATTCTATTAGCCATCAAAGAACGACTCTTCTGGCATTTAACNTCAATACCTGACACTANNTGTTTAATTTGAACGCATGATGAGGTCTTATTAATTTTTTGACCTCCGGGACCAGAGCCTCTGATGAATCGCTCCACTAAATCGCCCTCATTGACTCTGAGACGAATCATTCTGCGATGTAATTCTTCAGGTATAGGCAATTCACTTCCCATGTCTCAATATTGGAACAATGTCCAATTAGAACTTACCTTACTTGCTCAAAAGTTTAAGTCAGTTATTATTTTAAACCAGTCGATATGAAAAAGCGACCAGAGAAACTTAACGATTTAATTCATTTCTTTGAATCCTTACCGGAGAATGAAAGAAGGGAAAANNTAATGCTCTTTGCCGATAAGGTTGAGAAATGGAATCCTGATCCAAATTCAGACTATGACATAAAAGACATTCGAAAGGACGAACAATGCACCGACACCGTAGGAGTCTTCGTTAAAATTAATGAAGGTAGGGTATTTTTTAGAATGCGCTTAGGGCCAAAGGTGCAAACACTCACAAGAGCAATATCATCAATTCTTTGCGAAGTGAGTGAAGGAGAGAGNATTGAGAGAATCCAAGCCATCGAAAAAATGGCTATTTCTAGAATCGTTGGCCAAGAGCTAGTCAGACTAAGAAGCCAAACCGTTTATTATATTCTTGAACGAATGAAAGATACTCTAGACCAAANCAAATCGGACCAATAAAATTATATTTTTATTACTTGATTGATTAAATTAAAAGGCTACCAATCTAACCTATAATGGCAGTATTCATGGAACCCGGTGTGAACCCGGGACAGTTGGCGCTGCGGTAACTGAGCACAAATCTCCAATACCAATCTTAAGATTTCTTAGGGTGAAGGTGGAGAGGAGGCNATGACTCAGGAGTCCGAATACTTGATTTTGTCATTAGCGATAATTCTCCTCGCACAAAGGAGAAACCCGTAATGATCCCTAATATTTNTANAGAAATNTGGGCCTGTAAATCTATTTTACAGACTCAANCTTCAGTCTGTTATCTATCAAAACAGGNNAATNTCCTTTTGAGCTCTAGACANCCAATNNCTNNACCATGAAAAATTATANACTTATACAAATTACACTTTCTTTGAGTCTACTGACATTGAGTTTAAAATCCGAAGAAGCTAACGACCCAATCGAATTGAAGCCGACTATCGTCGTTGCAACAAAAACTCCAAAAAATGCTAAAGAATTAATGCCTAGCATTGAATATATCGGAGCTAATTCAATAAAAGATAGGCAAATATTTCAGCTAGTAGATACATTACAATATGTTCCAGGCGTCACCATAGTTCAGACAGGTCAGCAGGGTGGTGCGGCCTCACTATTNGTGAGAGGTCTNGAGAGTAATCATGTCGTAACCCTTCTTAATGGTCGCCGATTAGCACCGGGTCTAGCAGGGCTTTATAATATTGAACTTTTAGGAACTTCATTCTTGGAGTCTGTACAACTTGCAAAAGGTCCAGTCTCAAGTCTATATGGCAGTGATGCTATCGGGGGAGCTCTTGATTTAAGAATGTCTGATGCTCGGTTTGTATCAGTNAAAAATAATTTAGAGCTATTTACCGAAGCNGGATCCTTTGACACTTTCCGGAGCGCCTTAAAATATCAAACTAAAGAGGACCGGATTGGCATTGTAATGGATGCCTCATACTTACACACAGATAATGATCGACCATTTAGTCAGTTTGAAAACTTAACACTAAGAAATAATATTGCCTATGAAGTATCAGATAATATTTATTTTGATCTTTTAAGCTTTTATCAAGGAAGTGATTTGCAGGTACCTGGATCAGAACTGGGAGGATCTTTCCCAGAGCCGCAGATAAACGTAAACGAAAGCAGCCTAATTTCCCCACGGTTATCAATTACTGAAAAAAATTGGAACGCACAGATTTTTTTCAGTCGAACAGCTAGCGAACTTGAAGCCACTCAAGATGTTTTTCAACAAGATAATATTTTAGAACAAACGGGCAATGAAATTGAAGCATTAGTCAATTACAGTGTTCTAGATAACTCAATCTGGACATTAGGNTCAGGATANTACAATTACGAATTTTCTAGAACNCCNATAACTCCNGGGCCNTTTAATAANCCTAGTGANAAACGTTTNGGATATGGATCAATTTTTGCTCAAGTNGATCACTTTTTTAATAATGGTTACAATTTAATTGCCAGCGCTCGTTGGGATGAGCACGATTCTTTTGAAAGTACCGGCACTTACTCTATCCAAATGAGCAAAGAAATTCTTTCGAACAGTACTTTATTTAGTAAAATATCTACAGGCTATAAGGCTCCTAGTGGACAGGACTTCGTTTATCTTGATCCGTCAGTTGATCCAGATTTAATTTCGCCAGAGGAAAGTTTCTCTTGGGAAATAGGAACAAAACATTCTTTTGCTGATGAATCTGGAATCATTTCCCTCAGCTACTTTAATTCTGACATCGATGGACTTGTTGATAGCATAGGATTCCCAGCATTTCCTGCGCAAGTTGACACCAAAACTCAAGGAATTGAACTCGGTCTAACTTACAATATTAGTGAACATCTTTCAGCCTACATNAATTACACTTGGCTAGATGCATTCATTACTGATGGTTTATATTTCGGTGGTTTTGCTGGATCACCAGGTGACCGCCTCACTCGACGACCTGAACACACTGGCTCAGGAGGCATACTCTACAAAAATGATACATGGAAACTTGGAGCAGAAATCCACGGTGCAAGTAATCGACTCGATAGTCCTGGAGTAACCCTCAAAGATTATTCAACTATTAGAGCTTACGGTAGTTGGAAATGGAAACCAAACGTAGAAGTTCATGCNCGAGTTGAAAATATTTTTGATGAACTATATCAAAGCACTCGTGGGTATACAGCTGCAGGAACAGGCATCTTTGCGGGCCTTAGAATCAATTTTTAGCAATAAAATTTAAAGGCACTCGTAATCTAATAATGCCTTAGATTCTAAATCTATTTCTTTAAGCAAATCTTTATCAAGATCCGATAAAAGCGGTAAATGAGATCCTGTACTGGCGACTCCAGAAAGTGAGACCGCATGATGTAAAACAGGAATAGGGCCATGCTNATTCCGGAGATCTTCAAGACCAGTGAACTCTGAGCGAATCATTTCCGCGCCTTCAATGTCTCCAGATTTAATCAGTTGAAGCATTTTCATAGACTTGCTTGGTGCAATACAAACACAACCTGAAGTATAACCAGCAAGGCCAAAACCGTTCAAATGTGTTATTGCAGGCTGTTCTCCAATACCACTGACAATCATTGCAGGATCAACATACTCAATCAGCTCCTTCAGATAACTATCCTGAGTAGCATTCTTACGAACTACCGCATATTTGATCCATGAAATAACGTCATCTCTCACNAGNTCTGATACNACTTTAGGNGATATATAACCCTCATCTTTNATATAAAGAACCACCCTNATACCAGACCGTTCAACAAAATGCCTAACNGCCATCGCTATACCTTTTGAACTAGCNGGAAATAATGTNGGTAATATCATGGCCATTGGAAAACCAGATCCCTTAAGAATATCAGCCTGATCAACAATGTTACCATAGAAGGGGCCAACNGATGGAATAACAAGAGTCTCATCACCTGATATTGACTCTAACACCTCNAAAAGTTCTGCATATTCTGAAACAGCAATATTATATAAATTGGCGTTTCCNCCATACAATAATATTCGNACACCACCGCTTTCAAGATGNGATACAAGCTTACCATTTTCCTCAACGTTTANACTAAGGTCTANANCTCTACACAAAGGAGGAACAGCTATCACTGACTTAGATAAATATGAAAGGTCCGAGATTTGATTAATCATAACGACATTTTACAGGTGCAATAAACCCTAAGGCGCTTCTAAAAAAATTTAACCGAGTATATAAAGTAACCCAAGAAGAATAACGGCAAATATTGCCGCTCTTCCGATTGGAAATGCTCCTAGTCGCGCATCCTCATAAAAAGCTTGCTGCTTTTCTAGTAAGTCATTTTCTTCTAATCCTCTGGCCCTCCAGAATGGNGTCATCACCATAACCAAGATTCTTGAAGGTGCAGATTTAGTGAATCGACCAATCCAGCCTATAAATTTCACAATAAAGAAACGATGCGTTTTTTCATTAGCAGTATTTAAGAATCGATCAGCTCCTCGGTAAAAAATCCTTCCTCCGCGACGGTATAACCAGTCAGTGTCTAACACGATAGTATCGGTTCGCTTTAGCCACTTGATCCAAACAAAGAAAGTTAANGCAGAGAGCAATAATAGCTGCATCTGCGTGACTACCTTGGCAAANTTCCANGCNGTGAAATNATGAACATGACCATCGACATCAACCACGTCCAGTGCGAGGGCCGTGACATTCTGAGCATGAGGGAGAATTGAATAAAGCGGCCCTGGACATAGACCAAGAAAAATACAAAAGAAAGCCAAGATTAACATACCGCCAATCATCGACTTCGGTGCCTCTTGCACGCGNTGACCACGGTCCTTGGCAAAGAAAACGAAGTAAGGGAANTTTATGCCNGCATGNAGAAACACTCCNGCTGATGCGATTTCTAAAATNAACCAAGGAATAAACAGTTTNTCNTCAGCCGCACCGTAAAGAATCATNGTNTTCGAAGTGAACCCACTNGTCANNGGNACCGCCGAAATAGCCAGTGCACCGATGGTNCCGAGCCAAAGGCTCCAAGGCATCGACTTGTAAAGTCCACCAAGCTCAGTGCACTTACNCATACCGACTCGGTAGAGCACGGCACCAGCNGACATCCAGAGCAAGGACTTGTAAATGATGTGGCAAAAGGCATGCGCCACTGCGCCATCCAAGCATATAGCTGTTCCGACTCCGACCGCACAAACCATAAAGCCAACCTGATTAATAATTGAGTAAGCTAGGATACGCCGCATGTCGTTCTCCAGTAACGCGTAAATGATCCCGTACAGCGCCATCACGCAACCAACCACCATAAGAATTTCCCAACCGGGAAAGCCACGGATCAAAGTGTAGACCGCCGTCTTAGTCGTGTAAGCCGACAAGATCACCGAGCCAGTGATGGTACCCTCGGGATATGCGTCAGACAACCAAGCCGAGAATGGCGGAGCTGCTGCGTTAACTAAAAACCCTAATAAGATAAGCCAGGTACCAGCGTGTCTTCCGGTCTCAGGATCGAAAGCGTTGAAGTCAATGGAATCGCTATAATTGAAGGTAATTACAATTCCAGCGAGAAGAAACAGGCCTCCAATTATGTGAACCAGAATATAACGAAATGCTGCTCCGTAGGAACGTTTGCTACGGCGCGCAAGGATCAACATCGTTGAGGCGATAGCCATGATCTCCCAGAAAATGTAAAGAGTAATTAAGTCACCAGCGAATACCGCGCCCAAGGCTCCACCTATGTACATCAATGCCGAGACATGCTGAGTATTATCTCGTAAATAGAAAGCGTAAATGAAGGCCGCTGTGGCATTGATTGTGAAAATAAAGCCGAATGCTTTGGCCAGCTTGTCGGAGCGCAACAAGGTCATCTCTCCAAAGCCGGCTAGCCAGCTAACATTAAAGAAATTCCCTAGAGGCAGGGCATAAACCGCAAGCAGCGCAAGCAACGGCAACAAAATAACGTAAAGGCTCTTAGCGCGACCCTTAAATAAAGGAACGAGTAGCGCACCAAGAATAAGCACTAAGGCCGGGTGAACAGTCATCGTGAACCCCCTTCCCTTTTCTTAGTCATCTTACGGGTCGCCTTCTTTGCTAATTTTTTCTTAGTAGATTTCTTGGCCACCTTCTTTGCGATGTTCTTCTTAGGTGGTGGATTATTATCGTCAGTCTTCCCATCTTCGTAAAAGTTAGTAGGAACCTTCAGCCACAGTCCGAGCCCCTTGGCGGCAAAGATCATCAAAGTACAACTCACAAAGCCAAGCAAAGCATAAAAGCCAAACCAACCATCAACATCAAACTTTCCTTTTCGCCCTCCTAAGACAAACTCTAAGAGCACAGAGATTGCGCAACCCGCCAATAGTAAGCGCATCAGCAGCTTCTTGGTTGATTCCCGGTAAATCCAGTCGGTCTCTTTATCAGTTGGCATTAGTATTAGATTGTACTATTTATTTGATAATTAGTCCTGCAAGCTCGATAAACAGGCTGGGGTTAAAGAATGAAATCACCGAAAGCAAAGCGGTGATACAAAGCGGGACAAGGCAGGCAAGAGGTGCCTCTTTGCGGCCTCCTTCGTAAAGGGATTCCTCCGGGCGACAGAAAAAAGCACGATAAACAATCGGCAAAAAGTAACAGGCATTGAGAATCGAGCTGATTAGAAAAACCACTAGCAAAGCGATCTGACCAGACTCAGCCGTACCCATAACTAGGTACCACTTAGACACTAGACCCCCAGTAACTGGGAGACCAATAACACTTAGTGAACCGATTGCAAAAGCAGTCATGGTAATTGGCATCTTGCGACCAATACCAACCAATTCACTAACGTACTTCTTATGCATCGTCACATAAATCGCCCCAGCACAAAAGAAAAGAGTGATCTTACCGAAGGCATGCATAGCAACGTGTAGAATACTTCCAGTCACCCCAAGTGAGGTGAGCAACGACACGCCTAGTATTATATAACTAAGCTGGCCAATAGTGGAGAAAGCGAGCCGACGCTTCAGATTGTCTTGAGTGAGCGCGATCAGTGAAGATGTGATGACTGTGAAGGCGGCAATCCAACTCACCACGACGGCCACGCTCAGGTCCTTAAGCAAGTCTAAACCAAACACCCCAGTAAATACGCGTATGACACAAAAAACACCAACCTTAACCACCGCCACAGCGTGTAATAAAGCGGAGACTGGGGTCGGCGCCACCATAGCATTCGGTAACCAAGAGTGGAATGGCATCAGGCCGTTCTTTGCAAAACCGAAGGTGAAGGCAAGAAGTAAAATTAACCCAGCGCCGGCATCAACATCAGTTCTTAAAAGGCTTCCATCAGTAAAATTCATATCCTCACCATTTTTCAAATAACAGTAAACCATCGCAGGAAGAACAAACGCAACAGAAGTCCCAAGCAAATGACTTAAATATGTTCTACCTCCAGATCTTGCCTCCTTATCCCCGTGATGAGTCACTAGCGGATAGGTAGAAAGAGAAAGAATTTCGTAAAAAATGTAAAGAGTGAGAAGATTTCCCGCAAAAGCAACCCCAATAGTGGCAGAAAGAGAAAGTGCAAAACAGGCAAAGAATCTTGTCTGATCATGCTCCTTTAAAGTACGCATATACCCAACCGCGTAGAGAGTCGTTAATATCCACAAAGACGAGGCCACAATGGCAAAGAGTATGCCCAGCCCATCGACTCTAAACTCAATCGGAATCCCCTCTATAATTTCACCAAAAGAAAAATGCAGAATCTTACCTTCTCTAATAAGAGGCAACATAAGAAGAACAAGACTAAATTTCACAATAGCCGCAAAGAAAGTTACCCCCTCTCGCGCGTCTGGTTTTCTTCCCAATAGGATGATGGCAGGAACCGCCAAAAGCGATACAAGCCAGGCAAATAATGGAATTAAACTAGATTCTAAATCTGCCATTTAACCGTTAATCATTTCTAAAGCATTACTAATCCAAGAAAATAAATTCTTATTCATTATTCCAAGAATCAGGATTGAAAGAGCACTTATGAATAAGGGTATCAGCATCGAAACCGGTACAGACTTTATTCCTCCAGCGGGTATCATATCAATGTCCGCAACGGAAACCTCTTCTTTAATCCCTTTAATCTTACCAAAATAGGCTCTCTCAAAAATTTTGAAGAATATTACTGCATTAATCAGACTCGAGAAAAGTAGAGCTGCTACAAATTCCCAATGCCCTGATTCTATCCCACCACTTATCAAATACCATTTACTAAAGAAGCCACAAGTCGGCGGCAATCCAATCATTGATAAACCACCAATGGTGAAGCCAATCATTGT
>PAHQ01000054.1 GCA_002705125.1 Verrucomicrobiales bacterium
TAATTTTTCCTTCTTTATAAAGCTTTCCAACAGCTTGCTTAAAAACTTTTTTACTCATTCCTGTGGATTCTTTAATAGATTCAGGTGAACTCTTATCATGAACTCCAAGAAATTTTTCATCTGTTAATTTTAAAGAATTCAACAATTGATCAGCTGCACTTGCAATTCTGGAATACCCTGGAGGCTCTATACTTAAATCAAGCAAACCGTCTTCTCTTATCCGGTTGACATAGCATTCTAACCTCTGTCCAGAATCTGCTAAATTAGAAGCATCTCTTCCCTTTAAAAAACCCCAACAGGCACCATTAACAATTGCTCGAATTCCAATGTCAGTCCTTTCCACCGTAAGAATTGAAACCTTATTACCAGTTCTAATGTGAGAAGGAATATCTTTAGAGACAAACTTTTTTAATTTTGATGATGCCACTAGCCGACCACTGACTTCATCAAGATAAATAAAAACAACTAGATAATCACCAACCCTAGATCTTCTAGGCTGCTCCCCGAATGGTAAGAGAAGGTCTTTCGGCAGACCCCAGTCAAGAAAAGACCCTGCCCTTGTCGAATCAATAACTTCAAGATATGCGAATTCTCCAGCAACTGCCTTTGGGTTTTCCGTCGTCGCTATCAGCCGATCCTCTGAATCTAAATACAGGAATACTCTAATAGTATCACCCTTGTTTATTGATTCAGGTACATATCTTTTTGGCAATAAGATCAATCCAAAATCTTCACCCCCATCAAGAAGTATCCCAGCTTCGTGCTCTTCGCTAAAGACCAAGTCATTAAATTGACCTATTTGTGGTGGAAACATAATATAATTTGTAAAACAATCAGCACAACAACATGCTCTCAATATAATACTAACTCAAAAATCTATTAATCGAATATATTAATACAAACTATCATAGCTATTTAATTAATAATGACTCAAATCAAAATACTGACCCTTATTATATTAGGCCTATCTATTATAAATTCCTCTAATGGCGCACCCAAATGGTCTAAAAATGCTATATGGTATCAAATTTTCCCAGAGCGGTTCAGAAATGGTGATACTACAAATGATCCGACTAAAGAAACACTTGATGGAACATGGCCATTTGATCCAGTAGAAGAATGGAGCATTAGCCCTTGGGGATCTGACTGGTATAAAATGCAAGAATGGGAAATTAAAACAGATAAAGATTTTTATTATAATGCTCAACGAAGAAGATACGGTGGAGANATCCANGGAATAATAGATAAACTAGACTATCTAAATGATTTAGGTGTCANCGCGCTATACCTTAATCCAGTCTTTGAGTCTCCATCTTTACATAAATATGGAGCCACTCTGTTACATCATATTGATAATAATTTTGGACCAAATCCTGAAAATGATATAGCTATAATTCAAACAGAAAATCCTGCCTCTCCGAAGACATGGCAATGGACATCAGCTGATAAGTTATTTCTAGATTTNATTAAGGAGTGTCACTCCCGTGACATNAAANTCATAATTGATGGTGTATTTAATCACGTAGGTATTGACTTCTGGGCACTAAAGAAAGTGCGCGCAGAAGGCCCATCAAGCTCTTATACAAATTGGTTTACTATTAAAAAATGGGACGACCCCACTACTATTGAAGATGAATTTGAATACGAAGGATGGTCAGGTCATAAAGGGCTACCAGAATTCAAACAGACTAAAAATAGCTACCCTGAATCTTTAAAGTCTTATTTTAAAGCGATAGTTAAAAGGTGGATGGANCCTAATAATGATGGAAATCCAGAGGATGGAATCGATGGATGGAGACTTGATGTAGCCGCAGAAGTACCCATCAATTTTTGGAAAGAGTTCAGAAAATGGGTTAAGGAAATAAATCCTGATTCGTACATCACAGGTGAAATATGGTGGGAAGATTATAAAACCAATAAGCTCAAGAACGCCTCCAAGTGGATAAAAGGCGATGCTTTTGATAGCGTTATGAATTATCGGTTTGCTGACAACTGCTATCAGTATTTTATACAAACAGAAAGCCCATTAACTACCAAAGACTTCACTAGTAAGATAAAAAGAATTCATTCTGACTATGGTTATAATATTTGTTTAAGCTTACAAAATCTACTTGGAAGTCATGACACACAAAGAGTTATNTCTATGATTGAGAACCCGAATCATAGACTCGATCATGGAGCCAATCTTAAAAGAAATAGAAATTATGCAGTTAGTCCATTAAGCCAACATAACATTAAGAAAGCAGATCAATTGTTAGCTTATCAATTTTTCTCACCAGGCGCTCCATATATTTATTATGGCGATGAAGTAGGCATGTGGGGAGCTGATGACCCTGATTGCAGAAAGCCTATGATCTGGGATGACATTCAATACGAGGATGAACACGCCTTACCCTATGGTAATGCTCGAAAAAAAGGTTATCAGGTTTCCCAAGATAAGAGTCGATTGAATTTCTTTAAGAGACTTTGCGCTATTAGAAAAAGTAATACCGCTCTACGTGAAGGAGATTTTAACGTAATCTTACAGAACAATAGAACTCGTATGCTAGGTTTCAGAAGAACTCATAAACAAAATGAATGTTTAGCTTTTTTTAATTCCTCTGACACACCGCAAGAAATTCCAAAGGTAGCAGATAGTATGAAANTTGAATTATTTTCTTCTGGCACAACGAGAAAAATTATTAGTTCTAAAGGATTCGTCCTTTTTGTAAAATAATTTTCCGACTATTCTTCTATTTTGGGTAGTATAATAGACTAACAACCCAATATATAATGCCCATTTTTCCAATTAAATTTACTCTGTATTCATTTTTCATAATTGGCTCTTTTTTAATACACATAGAAGCCAATGAAAACTGGAACCAGTTTAGAGGGCCTAATGGATCAGGAGTTGCGAGTAAGGATTTCAAACCTCCTGTCAAAATTAACAAAAAGAATATAACATGGTCTACAGAAATACCTGAAGGACTCTCGTNACCAATAATTTATGGTGATAAAATATTTTTGACAGGAGTTAAAGATAATCAATTACTAACACTATGCATAAATCGTAAGGGCGGTGATTTATTATGGGAAAAATTTGCTCCTGATTGCCAAATTGAAAAANTTCACAAAACAAGTAGTCCTGCATCATCAACACCATACGTTGATAGTAAACAATTATATGTCTACTTTGGATCATACGGCTTACTTTGTTATGACCATAACGGCAAAGAAATGTGGTCTAAACCCATTCCTACTCCCAAAAGTTTATATGGGATGTCAACATCACCGTTAGGTTATGAGGACACTATAATTTTAGTGCTAGATAACGATTCTAACATCAAAAAAAGTCAATTAAGCNAATCTAAAATAATTGCTTTTGATAAATCTAATGGCGCAACTAAATGGAGTACTGAAAGGCCTCACCACCGCAGTGGTTGGTCAAGCCCAATCATCTGGAAGCATGACCAAGGGTCAGAACTTATCGTTCTTGGAAACGACAAAGTTAGAAGCTATAATCCAGTAACCGGTTCAGAAAATTGGTTCGCAGGTGGTTTTTCAAGAGAGACGATTGCCATTCCCGTAGTAGGTCAAAATCATGTCTTTGTATCTTCAGCACAGTTAGGAGGGGTAGCCGATAACCAAATCGATCCTAAACCTTTCTGGGAAGCTATGTTACAATTTGATAAAAACAAAGATGACAAAATTAGTAGAACAGAAATGGTAGGAGATTTTACCTATCCTTTACGACCTGAGTTACCACTAGGCCATCCAGGGTTCGGAATTCCAATTCCTGATGACCCAAAAAGAAAAGAAGAGAGAATTAATGGTATTTTAAGATGGGTTGATAAAGANGGCGATCAATCATGGACAAAGGAAGAATTCATCAATCATATGTCATTTAGGAGGGGAAGACCTATTCTTCTCGCTATCAAACCAGGAGGTAAAGGGAATATTGAAAAAAGCCATGTTACATGGGAATTAAATAAGAGCATCCCTGAAATTCCTTCTCCAATATTTTACGATAACATTATTTATCTAATCAGAAATGGGGGCATACTAGCAGCGATTGACGCAGAAACCGGAGATCAATACTATCGCGAACGCGTCAACGGGTCTGGCCAATACAGCGCTTCTCCAGTCTCAGCTAATGGTCATCTCTATCTGGTTTCAAATAGAGGACAAGTATCAATTATTAAACCTGGGGAAAATTTTGAGCAAGTACATGGCTATGAAATAGGTGAGCCGGTATTTGTAACACCTGCAATTGATGCTCAAACAATATACTTTNGGGGACAAAAGAAATTGTGGGCATTCAGGAGAGCGATACAGTAGCTCATAAATTAAAGCATGAAAATTACCATTTCCATGATTGCTGATCCCAAAAACTATATAATTGATCTACTGTTCCGTTAAAAATATTTCTTTCTAAAGGGCAACCCATATTACCGTAATATTTTGGAGATCGGTAATTATTATAAACATAATTGTGAATTACTGACTTAGATTTTCTCTTATCCCAAAATACCCCCGAATATTGCCACAAAGACCAGCGGTTCCAAACACCATACTTTTCCATTANGCGATTAGGTGTTTCCATACTTTTTTTATTTGAAGAGTATAAAGCAATCCAGTAGGGGCAATTAGCCATTCTTTGTTTCTGACGCAAAGTGGCGGTACTTAAAACTCGCCTTAAATGATCACTGTTCTCGAGATAAATCATGGGCAGTTGGCCAGTGCGTTGTTCTATCCGGTTTATAAACTTAATGATATCCACTACCGACGACTTGGCATCAAAATCACCTACTANGAGAATTTCGGGAGATCTCAATCTCTTTGTCGATTTAATTTTCTTAATCTGGTCTACGAATTTGTCTGCCTGCCAGACCGGATCAACCCCTTTCAGGACAAAATAATATGCCCCTAAGAGCATTCTTTGTTTTTCTGCAGCTACAAGAAATGACGCACATTTTTTATCTAGCTTCTTGCCTTTGCCACACCTAGCTATAAGACCTAGTGCCCCATTCTGCCTCAAAGCTCTTAGATCGAACTCATTATAATACGAACCCGAACGTTGCTTTTCTTTTGGATCATACCCTGAAACATTTATAATATGAGGAGCAGCCGTAAACGGGTTATGCGAAACTCTAATATTCCTGCTTTGAGGGATACCTGCTGAACCCGTACTTGAGGCAGTAACCTCAATCTCATTAGTCGTGCAACCCGAGAAGCACAATAGCAGTAAACTTAGGAAGATAGTTGCCTTTGAAACATATTTAGAGGCAATAATATCCATATCTTCCATGAATAAAATATGTCCTTGTTTGCAAAATATGCAAATTTCATAATTATTATATTTTATTAATGTTTTTATAAAAATTTAATTAATCAACCTTCTCATCACTGAAATCAGTATGCGAGGCATTTAATTCACCGCTGTATAGTTGAATTGCTCTTTTACCAACTATTCCTAATATTGAAGGCTGAATGACTCTAGCCGCGGCATTTGAAGCCGCTAAACCCGCCCATGTAAGGGGGGACCTGTACCTTACCAACTGGACAACGGGTCGAATCTTTTTATAAATTGGTGAAAATGTCTGGACGATCGGATTCTTAGAAACAGTCTTTCCTTTTTTATAAGTTCTAATTGCACTACCTGCGCTAAAATCGATAAGCCTACCAATCCTCTTTTTCTGTAAAAAATCTGCGATATCTGTCGAAGCAAGTTCAACTGCTCGAATAAATTCCCCTAACTTGGGAGCCTTTAGCGGCTCAGGGTCATCTGGATAATAAACACTCGCTATCTTTTCAACTAGGGGAGGGATTTCATTATAAAGAGAAGAAAACCACTCTGGATTGATTTGTTTTTTTAGCTTTATAGAATCCTGAGCCCCCTCTATTAAACTCATCGCTTGGCTGAATTTATCATCTCGATTTTTTTCTGAATTATTGATCAGGTATTCTTTATTTGTTTTTCTAATGTCCGACCATAATCTTAGTATTATTAAAAATAACCAAATTATAGAAGCACATAGAAAACCAGAGCCAAAAGCAATAATCCAGTCTATATGCTGATTTATAAAATTCACTTTGTTCTAAATTGTTAATTAACCGTGATCTAGCGCTTTATAATTTTTTTTGTGTAGGCTGATTATACTTTTGATCACCACTCAAGGATCTTAAAAATTCAACCAAATCGTCAACATCTCGGTTAGATAAATTCAAAGATCCCATGATAGGAGATAGTAAAGGATCCTTACTTCCTCCCTCATTATAAAATNGAACAACTTCTTTAAGNGTACTTANTGAACCGTCATGCATGTAAGGTGAAGTCTCAGCAACATTTCTGAGGGTCGGAGTTTTAAAAGCTCTTTTTTCATATTCTAATTTTGTCGCTTCATACCTACCAAAATCTTCGGGGAGGCCAAGTTTTTTACTTCTATAACTAACACCTGTATTGTGAAATTGATTATCACTAAAAAGTACACCTGGACCTGCAATAGAATGGCATTGCCAACACTGGGCTTGCCCAGCAAATAACTGATAACCGCGCTGAGCTGGCGCATTCATGGCATCGTTCTCTCCTTCGTAATACCATTTATCGTATCCCGAATTGCCTGAGATGAGGGTTCTTTGAAAAGCCGAAAGAGCAATAGCCAAATTAGTTTCACTAAGTCCCCCTACCCCAAAAGCTTTATTAAATAATTCAAGATAAGCTTTCTTCTTTTCAAGTTTTTGTAAAACATCAGATACACTAGAATTGCCCATCTCGTCATGTGCTAAAATAGGCTGCCAGGCTTGCTCTTCTAAGGTAGCGGCACGTCCGTCAACAAACATTGATTGAGCGAATGCAATATTCAAAAGCGTAGGTGTGTTTCTTTGTCCTATTTTACCTTCGACTCCCGTGGAAAGGCGCTTTCCATTTTCAGTAAATGCCTGTTCAGGAATATGGCAAGTTGCACATGAAACAGCACCATTAACAGATAGGAATGGGTCAAAAAATAATTTCTCTCCAAGTTTAATTACAGAGTGATTAAATAGTGACTTTTGGGGTATTTTAATGGATGGCAATCCAACTGCAGGATCCTCAACGTTTGGAATCTTAAGTTCAGCCTTAGATACCATAGCAAATAAGATTCCAAAGAATGCTAGTATGAAAATTCCGGAGATTTTTTTTATGTAATCCACCAATTATATGAAAATCCCTTTTTAGATGATCTGCAAGCTCTTAGACATTTCAAATTATGCGTATATATTCTATATGATATCCAAAGATCCTGAATCTTTAAATTATAATATATTACAAGACTCAATTCCTGATGCTGATGATCAGATTGAAAAATATACAGGTATTGTTAGTTGGGAATATCTTGAGAAACATTTCCTTAACGGTTCAGTAATATTTGTAGATGAGAAACTTGATATAAAGGAGGCAGGAAAAGCTATTACCGATGATAACAAAGAAAAAGTGAGTAAATGGTTAGCCTCAGGTGATATATTAAAACCAGGAAAACTTCATGCAGAGCACTGGAAGAAATCCCNGACCACTTTCGTTGCTCTCGTAATTTCTCCCTTTGTGCTTGTTAAAGAAAGCGCTAGGAAAGAAAATTAAAACTATGCTAGAGAAGCTTCGCGCTCGCCCCTGATCGCTTTAAATTGCTTCCAGGTAATAAGTTCTTTTTGGGATTCATCCCACAATCGAAAATGCATGCATTTGAAACTGCTAAATAAAGTCAATTTAGTCACATTTGAAAATGCTGGATGAGAATTGTGACAAGCTTCTAAGTTATAATTAGGGATCTTAGTGCTGAGGTGATGAAGATGATGAAAACCAATATTACCAGTGAACCATTGAAGGATTTTAGGCAATTTGTAAAATGAACTACCATCTAAGGCAGCAGACGTGTACTCCCAATGCTCGTGTCTTTCCCAATAAACTCCTTCGAATTGATGTTGAACATAAAATAGCCAAACCCCTGCAGTAGCAGCAACAGAAATAATGAATAACTGAAATAATAAAAATATAAATGAACCAAAGATTATGCATCCTAGGGTCATCAATGATAATAGAGCTATGTTAGTGCATATCACCGCTTTTCGATTAGCTGGGCTAGCAGTAGGGGCGGGAAATCTTTCTCTGACTAGAAATATATAGGTAGGTGCAAATCCAAAGAGAAATAATGGGTGTCTCCAGATTCTGTAACCAAGCCGTTGAAATTTGGAAAGTGCTAGGTATTCATCAACCATGAGTGTCCATACNTCACCCATACCTCTTCTATCAATGTCCCCCACNGTAGCGTGGTGAACATTGTGCTCCCAAGTCCAATGCTTAAAAGTAGTGAAAGCAAAAGTCCCGGTTATGAATCCAAAAATTTGNTTAAGCTTTTTTTTCTTAAAGAAAGATTGGTGTCCACAATCATGAAAAATTATAAATATTCTGACAGTTAGACCTGCACCCGCTAATATGAGGGGCAAATAATAATACCATGGTCCACCTTTAGAGTAGTTCAGGTAAATTAATGACCACGTTAAAAGGTAGAGACCTAATGTTGACACAAGCTGCCAAGAGGATTTCCAAATTGACGGCTTTTCAAACTCAGAAACTATTTTCTTCCACTTCGAAACTTCGAGANTTGAGGGCTTTTCAACTTCATGGCTTGTGGCCACTGAAGTCTTGCCAGAGCTTTTGGATCGTGAGTGTGTGTTGGGCAAGATGCTTATTAAGAACGTAAACGAACAAATATCAATTTTTAGTTCTAAAAAATCTTTCTTAATACAATTTAATAATCACCTAAAGTGCTAATTATTAGACACTTAAAGATATTTAATTGCTGATGTAATTTATAAAAAAATAAGAAACTATTTCAGAATTTAAAACGAAATAACCCTGTATTTTTAGAACATCAATAGTCTTGCTCCAAATAATGAGACTTAACATCGTAAATATGATGTAACATTTTCTCATTATATANCCTAATTCTCTTACATAGAATTTTTGCTAANTCTTTCATTATTTNNAAACNAGCATGCTNATCAGATAACAAAAAATCAGTAAANTCATTANCTGATATTTGCCATAGTTGAGCACTATTTGAAATAACCCTAGCAGTGGCACTAGCCTTTTTGGGATCAATAATACTCATTTCTCCGACGACATCACTCGGCCCCAAGTTCATTACGGTTAAACTTTCACCATTTGCTCTAATCTTTACACTAACTTCACCAGAAATTATTAAAGACATTTTATTGTGAGCTTGACCCTGAACAGACAAGTAATCGCCACTTTTTTTGGTTTCAAAAATTCCAACATTGANCAATCTCTCGCGTACATCACTTTCAAGATTTCCAAGAAATCCTACTTTTTTAGATAAGGGATTAAAATTATCCATCACGTTCATAAAGTAATAACGGCTGTAAGGAGGCTAACATCACTTGATAATGGGTGACGTAAATGTAACTTTCAATATAAGCAGAATTAATGCCATGAACTCATTTAATCACTATTATCTAATAATTCTAAATCTGTTTTCTGGATTGTTNTTTTGTTCAATAATTTCAGCTAATGGTAATGGTACTAACATTATACATATAATGGTTGATGATCTTGGCTATGGAGACCTTGGTTGTTATGGACAAGAGACGATTAAAACCCCCCACTTAGATAAAATGGCTGAAGAGGGGGGTAAATTCACAGACTATTACTCTGGCAACACAGTTTGTAGACCATCTCGACTTTCTCTTTGGACTGGAAAGCACATGGGACACACACCGATTTATTCAAACGCTAGCTACATCTTCAAACCGGAAGATTTAACAGTTGCAGAGCTTTTAAAAACCAAAGGTTACATTACTGGCGGAGTCGGCAAATGGGCTATGGGCGGAGTCGGAACAAAAGGTCACCCTAACGATAACGGTTTTGAGTATTGGTTTGGTTATCTTGATCAAGGTCAAGCCCATAACTACTATCCTCCNTTTCTCTGGAGAAATAAGGAAAAAGTGTTCCTCAAAGGTAACGTTTTAACAAATTNTTTGGTAGACAGGAAAAGGGTATCCAAGATTAGGACGACTTATTCTCATGATTTAATAACAGCAGAAGCTTTAAATTTTATTAAAAAAAATAAAAGAAAACCTTTTCTACTTCATGTGCACTGGACTATTCCTCACGCAAATAATGAGGGAGGAAGGTCAACAGGGNATGGTATGGAAGTGCCTGATTATGGTATTTATGAAAGTGAGAAATGGTCATCTGTAAAAAAAGGTGCTGCAGCAATGATCACGAGAATGGACAGTGATGTTGGTAAAATAATAAACCTTTTAGAGNAACTTAAACTTAAAGAAAACACTTTAGTNTTTTTNACCTCTGACAATGGACCGCACTCNGAGGGAGGACATAAACATGAAACTTTTAATTCCAATGGNCCATTAAGAGGGTATAAGAGAGATCTTTATGAGGGAGGAATAAGAGTACCAGCAATAGCCTACTGGCCAAAAACCATAAAAGCAGGAACAATAATTAATAAACCCATGGCCTTCTGGGACTGGCTGCCAACAGCATGTGATATTGCATCCATAGAATCTCCTGAAAAAATTGATGGATTATCTTTCCTTCCATCCCTAAGAGGCAATCATGAAAACCAACAAAGTCATGATTATCTTTTTTGGAAGTTTTCTAATAAAAAAGCTATTAGAAAAGGAAATTGGAAAGGTGTCATAACTGGAACTAACAGAGATATGGAGCTTTATAATTTGAAATCAGATATTGGTGAGAAAAAAAATTTGGCTAAAAAATATCCAGAAAAAGTTCGCGAGTTAGATCAGATAATCGGAAAATACAAAAAATAATAATTTCTTGTAATCAATGTTTGTAAAGCTTCTAGCACTATTTCTTATAGTTCCAATTATTGAACTATTTGTNATGATCCAAGTCGGAAAAGTCATAGGCTTATGGATAACCATTCTAATTATTTTCATAACCGCTTTTATTGGAGCAAAACTCACCAAAGCTCAGGGACTTCAAGCTATAAAAAATGGCCGCTCAGCATTTATGAGCGGCAAACTACCACATAAAGAAGTCATAGACGGTGTCCTTATTATTATTGCAGGAGCCGTTCTCTTAACGCCTGGATTTTTGACTGATTTACTTGGATTTTCTTTACTAGTTCCCACCCTACGTTCCTCGTATAGGGAACTACTAATCAACTACTTTAAAACTCGAATCGTCATCCACCGTAGAGGCCAGAATAATAATAAGAAATCGAAGCCCGATAAAGCAGACGATCAAACTATTTTAGAAGCTGAAATCATTGATGATTAAATTTTTATCAGGCAATATTCGTAAACACTGACTGAACATCATCATCGTCTTCAATCTTATCAATCAGAANTTCTATTTCTTCGATTTGTAAATCTTGTAAATCTATTGGAGACGTCGGCTTCCTCTGAAGATTTGCTTTAACGTTCTGAATGTCTAGTTCNGAAACAGCATTGGTCAGACTCCCAAAAGCTGTGAATTCACCTTCGAGATATACCGTTTCATCATTAACTGCTAATTCCTCTAATCCATGATCAATGAGGTCGAGTTCAATTTCATCCATATCCATACCCTCAATTACCGGAAATTGAATAACTGCTTTTCTTGAAAACATAAACTCCAATGATCCGGTCTGAACCATTTCACCTCCATTCTTATTGAGAATCATTTTTAAGTTGGCCACGGTACGGTTGGTGTTGTCTGTAGCGGTTTCAATAAAGAACAAAGATCCATGAGGACCTTTAGCCTCATAGTTAATCTCATTGTAATTAGCCCCGTCACCACCAGCAGCNCGCTTAATTGCCTTATCGATGTTATCTTTAGGCATATTCTCAGCTTTAGCATTGCTAATTGCAGTCCTAAGAGCACTATTAGATTCGGGNTCAATTCCACCAGCCTTAGCAGCAATTGTAATAGATCTTGCAAGCTTGGGAAAAACCTTGGACATTTTATCCCAACGTTTTTCTTTTGATGCGCGACGATATTCAAATGCTCTACCCATAACTAATAAAAAATGCTCATAATTTGTATTTACGCAAGTTAGCTAATTAAAAGAAGGACAAAATTATAATAAATCACTCAAAACGATGAATAAAAAAATAAATCTATGCATACTTAGTATTATGTTGGCTGGATCAGCTCTAGGGTTTGCAGGNATNAAGTTAACCAGAGGTGGTTATGAATCTCCTGAATACACATCCAAAAAACATGCTAACGGCTTTGAAGTTCGCTCTTACTCTAGCATGACAATCGTGAGCACGAGAAAGGAAGTTTCTCAAAATAAAAATGAACGTGACTCTAGATTTATGAGGCTTTTTAAATATATCGATAAATCTAATGCCAAAAGCAAAAAAATTGCCATGACTACACCCGTGTTTATGGGAATGGAGGGCAAGGAGGGAGAAATGAGTTTTGTGATTCCCAAAAAAGTTGCTAGTGAAGGAGCTCCTGCTCCGGATTCTGACTCCCTCCAAGTGAAAGAAATGAAGCCTGTAACTTTTGCAGCAATGCGTTTCAGAGGAAAACCTTCAAAAGAGAGTTCTGCCGCTATAGAATTAATAAAGAAAGTTAAGAGCGCTGGACTAGAGATTGAGAAAAATACAAAACCAATATTTGCATACTATGATCCACCATGGATACCTGTCTTCTTGAGAAAAAATGAAGTTCTAATAAAAATCGTGGCACCAAAAAAAAATATTAAGACTAACAAAAAATAATGCCTGAGGCTCCTGATAAATCAATAGAACCAATTGAGCGACTTAGAACCATAGTAAAAATTTTGAGAGGACCGGGTGGATGCCCTTGGGATATAGAACAAACCCAAGAAAGTTTGATTCCCAATATTCTGGAAGAGGCCTATGAAGCAGCCGATGCCATTAGAACAAAAAACAGAGAAAACATTATTGAAGAGCTCGGCGACCTACTTCTGCAAGTTGTCATGCAATGTGAAATTGCATCTGAATCAAATGATTTCATCCTTGAGGATACCGCGAATGAAATTTCTGAAAAATTAATACGTAGGCATCCTCATGTATTTGGAGAAGAAGAAATCAGTGATGCTGAATCGGTAATCAATAAGTGGGAAGAAATTAAAAGGAAGGAAAAAGGCGGGGGGAAACAACGTATCTTACAAAGTGTTACCAAGGGGCTACCCTCTTTGATTAAAGCTCACGAAATACAAAAGAAAGTAGAAAAAGTTGGGTTCGACTGGCCCGAAGCGAAAAGCGTCATCGTTAAAATTAGAGAAGAAATTGATGAGGTCGAATCTGCGATTACTGAAGGCGGGGCGACAAAAAGCAATAGTCACTTGGCTGAGGAAATTGGTGATCTTTTATTTGCTGTCACTAACCTTACACGAAAAATAGGTCTAGACTCTGAATCATTATTGGCAGCGGCAAATGAAAAATTCACAAGGCGCTTCAATGAACTTGANGAAATTCTAGAGGAAAATGGCTCAAATGTGGTAGATGCAAACCTTGAAAGCATGGAAAAAGCTTGGAACAAAGTTAAGAATAAAGAACCTTGAAATTGATGGTATTTTCCTAAATTATTAATNTTTAAAAAATGGAAATTNTAGAGCAATTATTTACCTTACTAATGCTTTTACTGCTACAGGCGGTACTTGGTTTTGATAACCTTTTATATATTTCTATCGAATCAAAACGCGCTCCAAAAGATAAGCAAGCCTATGTCAGAAAACTTGGGATTGGAATTGCGGTAGCTGCAAGAATTATTCTTCTCTTTCTTTTGACTAGTGTCATATCTGCATTCACNNAGCCATTCTGGAATCTGAATTTTTGGGGNCTCATCGAAGGAAGCCTAAACCTAGAAAGTGTTATTGTTCTNTTCGGGGGTATTTTCATTTTATATACAGCGGTAAAAGAAATATTTCATCTCATCGGAACAGAAGACCTTCATGGAGACTCTNATGAGAAAAACTCTAAGTCTGTTGGAATGGTCATTAGCACGATTGTTTTGATGAATTTAGTTTTCTCATTTGATTCAATTTTAAGTGCTATGGCGTTAGCACAAGAACCTATTTTAAATGAATCTGGTGANCCCACAGGTGAAACTCGTTATATTATGTGGGTAATGGCAACAGCAATAATATTGAGCGGCATTCTAATGATTGTACTTGCTGATAAAGTTTCTGATTTTCTTCAAAAAAATAGGCTNTATGAAATTCTAGGATTATTTATTCTATTCATTGTCGGNATAATGTTAATTTCCGAAGGGGCTCATAAGGCACACCTTAAGTTGTTTGGAAATGAAGTAATGCCTATGACCAAAACAACTTTCTACTTTGTTATAGCCATCTTAGTGATAATTGATATCGTCCAAGGAAAGTACCAAAAGAAGCTAATGGCTAAAAAACAATAATGACAGACTAATGATCTGTATGGTCTAAAGCCTGCGCCGCACTCCCTATAATACCTGACTCATTNCCAAAAAATGCGGGTAAGATCTTCAAATCTTGAGCTATCACATCCGACACCTGACTTTTAATTTTCTCCTTAAGTGGATCAAATAAGAATCGTCCTGCCTTGGCAACACCTCCTCCTATTACGAAAGCATCTGGATTCAACAACCANGCCGTACTTGCCAGTGCCGATGCNAGCCACTCGGAAACCTGATCCCAAATTTCGATAGCAATCAAATCTCCTTTTTTTGCNNTATTTGTCACCTCTTCAGGGGTCCAACCGCCATCTGGTAAATCCTTACCTTGAAATCGATTTTCAGCTAGTTCACAAATTTGTTTATTACCCATGTAGCATTCTAGTGCTCCTTTTAACCCATATGCATTTGAAGGGCCGCGATAATCGATGGAGTAATTTCCAATCTCTCCAGCAGCAAAATTACTGCCTCTGTAAAGTTTACCATCAATAATTAAGCCTCCTCCAATACCAGTTCCTAAAGTTAATGCTACAACATTAGAACATCCTTGAGCGGCTCCATAACGGTACTCAGCGTATGCCATACAATTAGCATCATTGTCTACATGAACAGGAAGATTCAATTCTTTCTGCATAATATCTTTCANAGCAATGTCGTTCCAACCAGGAACGTTTGTGAGCATATGTATATGACCATTATCAAAATCAACTAGACCTGGAACACCACACCCAACGGTGATTATTTCTTCCTTTTCTCTGAATTCATTTACGACTTCAACCATAGCAGAAATGAGAGAATCGACCGTTTCAAAATCTGATGTTTTAAGAGACCTTACGTTATTATTTTCTTCCNAAAGTAATTGAGATAAAGATCCGATCTTCACTGATGTACCACCAAAATCAATACCGATGGCTGAGCCTCTAGTTAAATTATCGGTTTTCATCTTGAATGTTTAGAGCCGCTATTATACGAAGACCCTCCAAAGTGAGTCTTTCGTTCACTTCGATAATCTCCTCAATATCAGAAGAAATCAATTTAGAATAACCTCCAGTCGCAATGACTGGAATATTACCTTCGCCTAATTCATCAAAAATAGATGCCAGAATTCCCTTCACTAAGCCCTTATAGCCAATAACAGCCCCTGAGAGCATGGCCTCTTTAGTAGATTTACCAATCACCGATAAAGGTTCATGTAAATCAATCTTTGGAAGTAACGCTGTACGATCAGCCATATAATCAGTCATTGAGGCTAACCCTGGAGCGATAACACCACCTATATAGCAATTTTTCTTAGAAATTATATCAAATGTAACTGCAGTACCAAAATCAACGACAATAACTGGCGCTTCTGTGAATTGCGACGCAGCCACCACATTAGCTATTCTGTCAGCTCCTATTGTCTCTGGATGAGGATAATCAATGTTAAAACCGAGTTTAAGATTACTTGAAACTTTAAGGACCCTCTGAATTCCAAAATAATCTTCGATAAATTTATTTTTCTCAGGAACTACCGAAGAAAATATTATTCTCGTTTCTTTCTTTTCAATATCAAATGGCAAACGTTTGAGAGCATCCAAGTCAAGCTCACGCGTGGGTAAAGAGATCACTTCGCCACAAANAGATGAGNAAGTAGATTTAATCATCTTTGTGTGTGAATTACTAATATCTATCAGTAATAGCTCTTGTTTCTCCAGCATATTTATTTATATGCTTAACCGAAGGGGACAAATCTAAAAGAAGAAATTGTACCTTAATCTTAAAAACAGGAACGGTGAGGTACCTAAGTACCTCACCGCCCTGTCTCTGTTGAACCCCCTACTAACGGGTTCTGGCGAAACCAGAATCCAAGGGAGAATTTTTAATTTAGTTCAAATTTAAGCTTCAACTGTTGCTGTAGCTGGTTCAGGGGCTGCAGTTAAAGTTGATGTTTGAGCGTATGCTGGAGCTCCATGCTCCTCNACATCGAGACCCTTTGCTTCAGTTTCTACATCNACTCNNATACCCANNGTNCCTTTGAGNATAGTNAANACGATGGCTGAGAANGCGAANGCTGCNCCNGCNACNANTANACTACCTACAACCTGTGTTNCNAGGTTTGCNTCTCCAAAAATTGCTACTGCCCAAGTTCCCCAAAGTCCGCAAACACCGTGAACAGATATTGCTCCAACAGGGTCATCAATCTTAAATTTATCCAACCCAACGATTGAGAAAACTACGATAACACCTGCAATTAAGCCAACCAATATTGCAGATGGTATACTCATAGCATCTGCACCAGCTGTAATACCAACTAGTCCTGCCAATATTCCGTTGAGAGCCATTGATAGGTCTGGCTTTTTCAAGAATAACCAGGAAATTATAATTGCGCCTAATGCACCACCTGCAGCGGCGAGGGCAGTGGTTACAAAAACAAATGATACGCCATTAGCATCTCCACTCAAAACAGATCCACCATTGAATCCGAACCATCCGAGCCAGAGTAAGAANACACCTATCGTAGCTAACGGCATATTACTTCCCAAAATAGGTTTNATNCCATCTTTNGTATATTTACCAGCACGAGGCCCAAGAATAATAACGCATGCNAGTGCNGCAAANCCTCCAAATGCATGAACAACNGTTGATCCAGCNAAATCATANAATNGNNCCTCCTANGAATCCTTCATCATCTGNAAGAAATCCNNNACCCCAGTGCCATGAACCGACNANTGGATATANNANNCCNACNANNANNACAGCATAAATCATAAAGCTNCTTAGCTTAATTCTTTCAGCAACAGCACCAGAAACGATCGTTGCNGCAGTTGCAGCAAACATTGCTTGGAATATAAAGTCAGTCCACCAAGTATAAGAGNNATAAACTTCAGTCTGGTTAGCAATCATGGTTCCAGCACCAACATCAGACATCCATCCCCACTTAAACATTCCAGCAGANCCTTCTTCAAAGCCTGGATAATGCGTATTAAAACCGAAAAAGTAGTAGGTTAACAATCCTGCCGAAATGATGAAAACATTTTTAAACAGAATATTTACTGTGTTTTTTGATTGTGTAAGTCCTGATTCCAAAGTGGCAAATCCTAGGTGCATCGCAAAAACTAAAAAGGCCGAAATTAACAGCCAAAGATTATTCACTAGGAATGTACCGTAACCCGAAGTAGATGGATAAACGTCAGTGACAAAAGCTGCATCTGCTGCGGGATCTAGATCAACCTCAGCCTCAATGAGTGATTTTGCTTCTGCAAATAGTGCATCTGCATCACCTTCAAATTCACCTCCTTCGGCTACAGTTTTTACNTATGCATCCCACAAGGGNGTTTCTGCGGAGGCAACCATGCCAAGCATCAGNGCCAGAAAAGCTGAAACACCTAAGTACTTCAACATGTTATTTAGTATCTTTGTTTTCATATCTTTTATTATTTGTTAGTAGGTTCGATTAAAGACGATTTTATTTATTGTTTGATTTAGTTATTTAATTAAAGGGGGAAATTGCCCCGCATTAATTATATAAGCAGAGGCCGTGCCAACTTTAAAAAAATGAATTTTGGTTTTCTTAAATATTTTTCTTGTGATTTTGTTAGGTAAAATGAATGTATCTTTTAACTGGATTAGAAAACTGTATCTTTTTGTTAAATATATAAATGGATTGGCCCCGAACCAATGACTTGGAACGGGGCCAATTAACCAACAAAACTTGTATTAAATATATGATTAAAAACTTATAAAATTTGAAATAGGGTTTGAATTAATATTTATAACTTTGTTCAATTCGATATGAATTAGAACCCAACTGTAAGAGACAGTCCGCTGAAAATGTCGTCTCCGTCATCTTCATAATCGTCAAGAGGGATATTAACACCAACATAAGGTGAAAGTGATGCAGTATCCGTCAAAGTGATAGGTATCCCGATAGTAAAAGTTAAAGCAGTTAGAGAATCACCATCGGCATCTCCAATCGCTCCACCAACGTCTACTGACATTGTATCAGTCAGATCAAATGAAGTTGAAGCTCCTACCTCGTAGTAAGCAGCCTCTAAATCAATGTCATAATAAATTCCAAGACTGAGATCAAAAGGACCTGCACTAGTGCCTAGGCCTAGACCAAACTCAAGTGTACCATCTGCAGCTTCTGGATCTGGATAATAGTAGTAAGTTGCTCCAAGATCGACAGACATTTCACCCATAGAAGTGGAAAGACCTGCATAAATGTCGAGCTCATCGTTACCTGCATCGTCCGCAACGTTCGCGTACCAAGCACCAACTCCTAGATCTAAACCATCTGTTAAGGTGGTAGACACATTGACATCACTCCATAGGAGATCTTGTCCTAAGTTAGCACCTCTAAACATGTAATCAGTATCGTAACCAACACTGACTTCTGCACCAATTGGTTCCGCAGTAGATTTTTCACCTGCAAAAGCAGGAACTAAAGCCAAAACGGCAGTGCATCCAAAGATTTTAGCTGTTTTTTCAGCAATTTGACGGATTTTCATATAATAGTTTTTATTTTATAGTTATTTAAGTATCTGCTTTAAGTTTTTTTAGGCAGGGTTTGTTTTATGTATTACAAAAGGTTAATTAGCACCTTCCNTGCCAAGNTTTTAACAATTTAAAAAACCTTAAGTTTTTTTAAGCTCTCGGATGAGCTTTCTTGTATGTCTTCTTAATCCTTTCAACACTAACGTGGGTATAGATCTGAGTCGTAGAAAGACTCGCATGCCCGAGCAAACTTTGAACACTCCTGAGGTCTGCTCCATTATCAAGTAAATGAGTAGCAAAGCTATGCCTTAATTTATGAGGGCTTACTCCAACNGGAANATCTGCCAGCTGNGTGTACTTTTTTACNATATCTGAAACGGCTCGCGCAGATATTTTTTTCTTAGATTTACTTATGAAAAGTGGTCCTTCNTTAATCTTTGCCTGATGAAAATATTTATTAAGTGCCTCNAGAGCATGAGATCCAACAGGCACTATTCTCTCCTTTGACCCTTTACCTTTAACTTTAATAGTTTCATTAAAAAAATTAAAGTCACTAAATTTAAGTCTCGCTAATTCTGATAACCTCAGACCCGTACTGTAGAAAACCTCTAATATTGCTGCATCACGAGAAGCTGCCCACTTAGGCGCTTGCTTAGGCTGTTTGACATTAAATGGCAAAGCCAAAAGGTGTTCTACCTGTTTAATNGTGAGAACTAAAGGAAGNGACCTATTTGCTTTTGGGAGTTGTATATCTANCAGTGGATTCAACTTCAAANTTCNCCTTCGNGTCAGATAACGAAAGAAACTCCTCAACGCCGAAAAATGTANCCTTATCGTNGAACGCGATAACTCNCTCTTCATACATTCATATAANTATTCACGAAAATCGTCTGCTTTACAGTTGAACCATCCTTCAAATCCTTCAGACCATGTTTTATACTCTCGCAAAGAATGATTATAATTTCTTAACGTTCTCGGAGAAACATTTCTCTCAACATCAAGAAATTGAAGGAAATCATCTACAAGCTGATCTTCAGCTTTANTCTTATCTATTTCATCGCTTTTCTGATTTGAGAGCATGAATATANTTATTTTATCACACTTTAGGCAAAGAGCTAGATAAGCAATCAAGCTCGTCAATAACTTGACGTTAAGCGAACGCGAGGAATGTTGCTATGTGTCAAACTCTGGACTAACAAAGCGAATNATACCATGCCTTGACGTAACAAATGGACGCGTCGTCAAGGGAACAAAATTTTTAGAACTTCGTGATGCAGGTGATCCAGTCGAATGCGCCATCGCTTATGACGCACAGGGAGCAGACGAGCTCGTTTTTCTGGATATTACAGCCTCTTCAGATGAAAGAGAAACNATGGTAGNCGTCGTTGAAAGAACAGCCGAGCAATGCTTTATGCCTCTCACNGTAGGAGGTGGCATTCGTGCAGTTGATGACATGAGGGTAATGCTGCGNGCNGGCGCCGATAAGGTTGGTATTAATACTGCAGCTGTTAAGAATCCTGAAATCATTTCAGAAGGAGCACGCGCATTCGGGTCGCAATGTATCGTTGTTGCAATAGACGCTAAAAAGAATCCTGAAACCAACTCTTGGCAAGTCTATACACACGGTGGCCGAACCCCAATTGATTTAGATGCTATTGAATGGGCTAAAAAGGTAGAAGANCTTGGTGCTGGCGAAATTCTTTTNACCAGTATGGATGCTGANGGAACCAAAGATGGTTATGACATCGAATTGAATGCTNAAGTCAGCCAATCTTTAAATATTCCTGTGATAGCCAGCGGAGGTGCGGGTAAACTTGAGCATATGGCTGAAGTTTTAAATAAAGGCAAGGCTGATGCAGTTCTTGCAGCTAGTATTTTTCATTTTGGCGAATACACCGTATCAGATGTTAAAGATTACTTAGCAACAGAGGGGCTTCCTGTTCGCCGCACATTCGAAAAAATGTAAACTATAAATACTAACATTACATTTAATCCAAGACCCCATATTCCAGCATGAACACCGAGAGGTTTACTGTNAGCCGCCATTGTCAAATAGACNGCTAAAATAGTNCCAAAAAGAGCTCCAATGAAAAATGGGAGGGCTCCAATTTTTTTAATTTGTGTTCCCAACATAACAGCAGGAGCAATTTGTGCTAAAACTTCAAGCTTGATTTCTAATAGTCTCCAAATGGTCTTGTCTTGTAATTTAATTGTCAGNACTACTACACAGAACATCACAATGATAGAAGTTGATTTNCCAACCCTTGTTAAAGTTTTNCTGTCAGAACTTGGATATTTTGTTCGATAAAAATCGTTAGTAACCATTGATGAAATTGCTAACAACGCAGAATCTATAGTAGACATGGTTGCGGCAATTACTGCCGCAACAAGTAATGGCCCCATAAGGGCAAGAGCAGGTAATTCGTCCATTAATTTACCTAGCATTAATAATGTTGTTCTATCTGATTCAACACCTTCTAAACTTGGAAAAATAGAAATTGCCATTACTCCAAGTAAAACTAAAAAGAATGTAGTAACTAAAGGCATGAATGACATGACTTGCAGTGATCGACGTAAAGTTTTCTCATCCTTAGCGGCATAGATACGTTGAACGGCATGAGGGTACATCGAGATACCAAAGAAAAATAACAGAACTGAACTTAGCCAGGTGATTTTTTGCTTAAGGCTAGGTGGGTCCCAAATATCTGGCCTGACAGATTCAAGNCCTGCTGCAACTCCGCCNGGACCACCAAGATGAAAAAAAAGCGCAAAAGCAATNAANCCAAGACTTATCAATAATATNACNCCTTGAGTCACATCTGTCCAAGCTACGCTCCGCATACCTCCCAAGGTCTCATAAATAAGCATCACTACNGCAAGAGCGATAACTGCATAATTAAANTCTACCCNATTTCCACTGACTATCTCAGCTAATTTTCCNAGAGCAAGTAAGTTGGTAAGAACATAATTACCTANACCAAAAATCCCAATTAGAACAATGAGTNTGGTCAAGGGTCTAAACGAAAACCTATCTTGAACATAGTCACCAAGGGTTACGTATTTTTTTCGCCTCGAAAGACGGTAAAGACGAGGAGCATAAATAAAATAACCACCAATAACTGCCATCATCGCCACTACAGTATAAAGAACTGGAAACCCGCCACGATATGCTTTACCTACAAATCCCATAAAACTGTTACCACTATACTGGGTTGCATAGAGAGTAAGAAAAAGCACACTGAAACCAAATGCACGACCTCCTAAATAGTGATCCTCAAGAGAATCTTCTTTTTTAGCTCGATGCCCTAGCCAACCAATACCAATTAAGGTCAATATATATAGACCAATAAAAGCAAGACCTCCATTTCCTAATGCATACCCAGTGGAACTATTTGATAACATCATCATCACTTTCACCAGCTGAAATATTCCAGCAGAACCCAATTAGAAGTGCCATTAAAGTCGCGAATGACGCAGCACTAACCAATGAATATATTACCCANTCAGGCATTCCAAATAACGTCTTTTCGGTGTCATTAACAAAAGCCCATGGCACCGAAACTATCAAAAATACGATAGGTAGTAATAGATAAAATAGGCGCTTCATTAATAGTTTCTAACTAAATTTTATTAGTATATTCATGAAACAATAACATTAATAGCTTTATCTATAGCATCCAAAGAATCATAAATTTGTTCCTTATCAATAGATAGTGGTGGCATGAAAACAATAGTATTCCTAATTGACCTTGTCAGCAATCCATAAGATCTAGCAGCATAACAAACGTCTGAACCTATATTCCCAAATTCTTGTGAAATTTCAATTCCAGAAATTAAGCCACACTGCCTTACATCAGAAATATTATGATTCTTCAATTTGAGACTATTTAGGGCAATTTTAAGGCACTCTATTTTTTTTTCTATCTTATCAAGGACTCTATCCTCTTCGAAAATTTGTAAACTTGCCAAAGCTGCTGCACAACCGAGTGGATTACCTGAATAACTATGACCATAATAAAAAGTGTTATTCTTATTTCCAAGAAAAGCTTTAAAAATGGACTCTTTAGTCATGGTAACCGCTAAAGGTAAGTATCCTCCAGATAAGCCTTTGGCCAGACACATTAGATCAGGGATTACTCCTTCATGCTCACAAGCAAACATTTTACCTGTTCTTCCAAAGCCGGTCATTACTTCATCCAAAATTAGCAACACATTGTTTAAATCACACCAGCGACGAAGCTCTTGTAGCATTCCGTCTGGCCACAAACAAATTCCTGCAGCTCCTTGAACTTTTGGTTCAATCACTATTGCGGCAATTTCTTTTGCATCGACACTCTTTAAATCATCAACAGTATTCAGCCTAACTGTTGGGAAGCTAAAATCTTTAAATCTAGAAAAAAATGTTTTAATGCCTCCAATCGATGAGGCTCCGAAAGTATCACCATGATAAGCATTATCAAAAGCAATAAATCGCTTCTTTTCAGGATGACCTNTAATTTGAAAATATTGTATTGCTATTTTCATTGCACACTCCACAGCCGTCGACCCATCATCACTATAAAAGACTCTCTGTAATATTTTATCTGGAAACATATTAACAAGCATCTCAGCAAGTAGTATTGCAGGCTCATTTGTAGTACCCAAAAATGAAGTATGCGATATTTTGCTCAATTGCCTAGTAATAGCTTGGTTGATCCGTAGATCGTTGTGCCCATGCAAATTCGTCCATATGGAAGAATTACCATCAATATATTTTCTACCAGACTTATCAAAAACGTAAACGCCCTCACCTTTATCTATCACTAGTGGGTCATGATCATCAGANCACCAGTCTGACATCTCTGTAAACGGATGCCATATGTATGCCTTGTCTTTGTCAGATAGAGTCACTTTAAAACGCCTTACTCATTATTTATATTTATAGAAAATGACGTTTCGAGTGTAAACAAAAAGCTGGGCCACCACATGAGAGTGGAAGCCCAGCATAATTATGCTAAATGCAAATATTTACGCCTCTATAGGTTGAATCTCTTCTTCANCCTCAGCATTTTCTGAATTTTCTTCTGAAGCACTATCATCGAGTTCAGGAGGTTCAACCGTTTCAAGAGGCTGAATTCTTTTCTTAGTGCCGAACCCTGAACCTGCTGGAATAAGGTGCCCCATAATCACATTTTCTTTAAACCCTTTAAGAAGATCACTCTTTCCTAAAGTAGCTGCATCCGTCAAAACACGCGTTGTATCTTGGAAGCTTGCAGCAGAAATGAAACTTTCTGTTTCTAGGGATGCTTTAGTAATTCCGAGTAGCACTGGTTCACCCTCTGCAGGCTTACCTCCCTGCTCTTCAATCTCTTCATTAATTCTGATGAATTCAGTTCTTTCAACCTGATCTCCCCATAAAAATAAGGTGTCACCAGGATCCGTGATACGAACTTTCCTAAGCATCTGCCTCACGATAATTTCTATGTGTTTATCGTTAATTTCAACACCTTGAAGTCTGTAAACTTCCTGAACCTCAAAAACAAGGTGCTCCATCAATGCGTGGGTACCAAGGATTTCAAGAATCTCATGGGGAACNACAGGGCCGTCAGTAAGTAAATCTGCCCTCTTAACAACATCATCTTCATAAACAGTAATATGCTTATTTCTTGGTATTAAGTGTTCAGCTATTTCGCCAGTCTCNGGATCTGTAATGATTAACTTCCTCTTACCGCGTGACATTCCGTCAAAGCCAACAACACCATCGATTTTTGCAATCTCAGCATTATCTTTTGGCTTTCTAGCCTCAAAAAGNTCAGCCACTCTAGGAAGACCACCGGTNATATCTTTAGTCTTAGCAACTTTTCTCGGGGTCCTAGCCAATAATGTTCCACCTTGAACAGTCTCTTTGTCTTTGACTGATAAGTGAGCTCCTGTAGGCACAGAGTAACTAGCTAGGATTTCACTTGTTTTTGGATCAGTNATAACAATCTGAGGATGCAAATCCTCNTTATGTTCGATTACAACCATACCCTCAACACCAGTAGCATCATCTTTTTCTTTCTTAACAGTAATTCCCGAAATCATATCACGGAACTCAATCTTACCTCCTTTTTCGGTGATAATAGGAACATTGTGAGGGTCCCANGTAGCAATTTGATCTCCTCGAGANACTTGTGANCCATCNGCAGGGTCAATAACTGTTCCAATCACTAGTGGATGAGATTCAAGCTCCATGCCTTTNTCATCNAGAATAGCTACTGATCCACTCTTGTTAAGCACNATAAATTTACCATCAAGTGATTCAACTGTTCTTAAGTCTTTGTAACGAACCATTCCATTATGACCAATATTAATAACTGGTTGTTTGAGGGCNTGTTGAGCAACACCNCCTATATGGAAAGTACGCATTGTAAGCTGCGTACCAGGCTCACCGATTGATTGTGCAGCAATAATTCCTACTGCTTGACCAATCTCGACAGGCTCGCCGTTTGCTAAGTTCAAACCATAACACAACGCACAGCAACCCCTCGGAGACTCACAAGTTAAAACAGAGCGAATGCGCATTTTCTCNACTCCGATATCNTGTAACTTTAAAGATATTGGNTCATCNATTAATTGATCAACTTCTACAATAACCTCCTGTGAAACAGGGTCTGTAATTTTTTCACAACTTGTACGTCCATACACTCTAGTAGAAAGCTCAACGACCTCCTCGTCTCCCTCATAAACAGAGGCAACAGTAATTCCTTGTGTAGTACCACAATCAGATTCAGTAATTATGACGTCCTGTGAAACATCTACAAGTTTCCTAGTCAGGTAGCCNGAATCAGCAGTTTTTAGGGCCGTATCTGCGAGTCCCTTACGTGCNCCGTGAGTAGAAACAAAATATTCAAGAACGGATAAACCTTCACGGAAATTAGATGTGATTGGTCTTTCAATAATTTCTCCAGATGGTTTAGCCATCAACCCTCGCATTCCTGAAAGTTGTTTGATTTGCTGCTTATTACCACGAGCACCAGAATCAACCATCATATAAAGCGGATTGGCTATCTCATTACCATCATTATACTCTAGCGTACGATACAAAGCGCTAGCAATTTTNTCTCCTGCTGCTGTCCATATATCAATAACTTTATTGTAGCGCTCACCATCTGTAATAATACCTTTGGTGTACTGCTTTTGAACAATATCTAATTGCTTATAAGCATTCTTGAGTTCGACTTGTTTTTCATTAGGGATCACCATGTCAGTGATTCCAATTGAAACACCTGCTCTAGTTGCCTCTTTAAAGCCTAACTGCTTAAGGAGGTCTAAAGTTTTGACCGTTCCTTTAGGACCTGAGACTTGGAATGTTCTCCATATGAGATCAGAAAGTTGTTTCTTTGCGATAGTTTCATTAATAAAACCNAGAGATTTACCACTTTCATTTTCAACCTTAGGCCAAATTTCATTAAATCTAACTCGACCCGGGGTAGTTTCTATCGTTATGGATTTATGGTCACCATAAATAGTGTCTTTACCTCGATCTGGATTAGCTAAGCGAATTTTACAATGAAGAGAAAGAGCTCGCTCAGCCACCGCGTATTCTACCTCTGTAGTGGATTCAAATAGAGGAATCCTCTTATCGTCAGAATCCTTATAAGTAATATGATGTCTGTGGTGAGTTAAGAAATAACTTCCAAGAGTAATATCCTGAGATGGTGTCGTAATTGGTCGCCCACTGGATGGGGAGAAAATATTATTTGGTGCTAGCATCAATAACCTAGCTTCCATTTGAGCTTCAACAGATAGCGGCACATGAACAGCCATCTGATCACCATCAAAGTCCGCATTGTAGGCTGAACAGGTTAGCGGGTGTAAGCGAATAGCGGAACCTTCAATCAAGACCGGCTCAAATGCTTGTATAGACAATCTGTGGAGAGTTGGCGCACGGTTCAACAACACAGGGTGACCTTTCGTAACTTCCTCAAGAATATCCCAAACTTCAGGAGTTTTCCTTTCAATCATCTTCTTTGCGGATCTTACAGTGTGAACATAACCAAGTTCNTTTAGTCTTCTTATGATAAAAGGTTCAAAAAGAACAAGAGCCATCTTCTTTGGAAGGCCACATTGATGTAGTTTAAGTTCAGGCCCTATGACAATAACTGAACGACCCGAATAATCGACCCTCTTGCCAAGTANGTTCTGACGAAATCTTCCACCTTTACCNTTCAACATATCAGATAGAGATTTTAAAGCACGATTACCAGCACCCGTAACCGCTCTACCATGTCTACCATTATCAAAAAGAGCATCAACAGCTTCCTGAAGCATCCTTTTTTCATTCCTAATGATGACCTCAGGCGTTTTGAGTTGAAGTAAATTTTTAAGACGATTATTTCTATTGATGACTCGTCTATATAAATCATTAAGATCNGAAGTAGCAAATCTTCCACCTTCTAGTGGAACCAAAGGTCTAAGATCCGGAGGTATGACAGGTAGAACCTCNAGAATCATCCATTCAGGCCTAGTGTGACTACCAGCAAAACCTTGAGCTAATTTAAGTCTTTTTGATAGTTTTTTCCGAACCTGTTTTGATCGAGTTTTAGTCATCGCATCCTCAAGTTCTGCAACTAATGAAATAAGATCGATACCCGCAAGAAGATCACGAACGGCTTCTGCTCCCATTCCTGCACGGAAACTGTCCTCGCCAAATTCCTCTTCAGCCTCGCGCAATTCTTGCTCAGTAAGCAATTGAGCTAATTCTAAAGGCGTATTTCCTGGGTCAGTAACGATATAATCCTCATAATATATAACTCTCTCAAGCATTCTTGCGCTCATGTCTAGCATAAGCCCAATGCGCGATGGCATACACTTGTAGAACCAAATGTGACTAACTGGTACAGCTAGTTCTATATGCCCTTGTCTTTCCCGGCGCACTCTGGACAATGTAACTTCAACTCCNCAGCGNTCGCATATTACTCCCTTGTGCTTAATCCTTTTGTACTTTCCGCAAGCACACTCCCAATCCTTAGTAGGACCAAAGATTCGCTCACAAAAAAGGCCNCCTTTTTCTGGTTTGAATGTTCTATAGTTTATCGTTTCTGGATTCTTTACTTCACCGAAACTCCAGCTCCGAATCGTATCGGCAGCAGCAACAGTGATGTTAACCTGATCGAAACCAGATTCTTTTTTATCAGCTCCAAAAAGCTCTTGGATATTGGACTCAACGCTCATGATTTTAATCAGTCTTAAATCTCTAAATTATTATTATTTCTATATTTATGCAGTACTTCTATCCTCGTCTACGGTAGGGCTTGAACCCTCTCCAACTTTCACATCTAAACAGAGGCTTCTCATTTCCTTTATCAAAACATTGAATGATTCAGGTGTTCCCGCATCAAGGCTGTTGTCGCCTTTAACAATGGATTCATAAATTCTTGTCCGACCTTGTACGTCGTCAGACTTAACAGTTAATAACTCTTGCAGGGTATAGGCAGCGCCATAAGCCTCTAGAGCCCAGACTTCCATCTCNCCAAATCTCTGTCCTCCATATTGAGCTTTTCCACCAAGTGGTTGTTGAGTAACAAGTGAATATGGCCCTACAGCTCTTGCATGAATCTTATCAGCAACGAGGTGTCCTAGTTTTAACATATAAATATAACCTACAACAACTTCNTGATAGAAAGGATCTCCTGTTAAACCGTCATATAATTGAGATTTTCCATTTAGACCAATCCAATTAAAACCNTCTGTATCCTTCGCTTCTTTTAANTAATCAAGGATTTTAGTTTCCGGAATACCGTCAAAAATCGGTGTAGCAACTTTAAAGCCNAGNGCTTTNGCTGCGACCCCTAAGTGAGTTTCAAGAACCTGACCGACGTTCATCCTTGATGGCACTCCAAGAGGGTTCAAACAAATATCAACNGGCGTTCCATCATCAAGGAAAGGCATGTCTTCTTCAGGAACAATCTTTGCAACGACACCTTTATTACCGTGCCTACCAGCCATCTTATCTCCTACCGATAATTTACGTTTACTGGCAACGTAAACTCTAACAGATTTAATTATACCTGGATCAACTTCATCACCACTCTCCATACGGTCCAATGATCTCTCACGTTCAGAATCAACATCACTGAATTTAGGAGCGAAACTAGAAATAATATCCATTATCTTATTTCTGATAGGTGACGGATCGATTTCAATTGATTGGTGAGAAGCCGCAAGCTTGCGTAGCAAGGTTTTGGTTATCTTTCGATTAGCAGGAATAATTAGTTCACCTGATTTACTATCTACAACATCCAAAGGTATCTTTTCTCCAAGAAGAATGTCCGAAAGCTTCTCAGTGAGTTGATCAGTTAATTCATCTCGTTTCTTCTTATGATCTGAATCAATAGTCTTGAGCTGTTTTTTCATTTCAGCTTCTGACATTTGCTCCTTCTCAGCAACGTTTCTGGAAGAAACTCTTACATCCATAACTATTCCAGTGCACCCTGATGGGACACGCAGGGATGTATCTTTAACATCAGCAGCTTTTTCGCCAAATATTGCCCTTAAAAGACGCTCTTCAGGAGCCAATTCTGTTTCGCTCTTTGGAGTAATCTTACCAACAAGAATATCACCAGGCTTAACTTCCGCGCCTATCCTAATAACGCCATCAGGACCAAGGTCAGCTAAGGCTTCTTCCCCAACATTTGGAATATCTCGAGTTATTTCCTCTGGTCCAAGTTTTGTATCTCTAGCGCCAACATCAAAATTCGAAATATGAATTGATGTGTAAACATCGTCTTTGACTACTCTTTGTGAANTTNTAACAATAGCATCCTCAAAGTTATATCCATTCCAAGGCATGAATGCGACGAGAACATTTTTCCCAAGAGCGAGTTCTCCTTGTTCAGTACAAGGTCCATCTGCAAGAACATCGCCTTCTTTAACCTCTTGCCCTTTTGAAACGATTGGCTTTTGGTTAATGCAAGTTCCTGAATTAGAACGCATGAACTTTCTCAAAGGATAGACATAAATACCTTTACCTGGTTCACTTTTAAGCTTTCTTGGGTCAGATAAAAACTTCTGATCCGAAACATGAAGTTCACCGTTTGGTGTAACTACAATCAATTCAGCAGTAGCCGCAGCTACCTTTCCGGGTCCTTCTGAAACCACAACAGCTCTAGAGTCTCTAGCAGCTTTGCCTTCCATTCCTGTACCAACTAATGGTGATTCAGCACACAACAATGGAACTCCCTGACGTTGCATATTAGAACCCATAAGCGCCCGGTTAGCGTCATCATGTTCTAAAAATGGAATCAATGAAGCAGCAATTGAAACTAATTGCTTGGGAGAGACATCCATCAACGATGCCTCTTTAGGATCAATCTCAAGGAAATCACCACGAAACCTTGCAGTAATTCTTTCAGAAGTGAACTTACCACTTCCGTCTAATGGGTTATTAGCTTGAGCGATAACTTCATTTTCTTCTTGGTCTGCAGTCAGGTAGGCAATATCTTTAGTTACTTTTCCATTCTTTATTTTTCTGTAAGGAGTTTCAATAAACCCGAATTCATTAATTCTAGCATAAGTACTCATCGAGTTTATGAGACCAATATTCGGACCCTCAGGCGTTTCAATCGGACAAATTCTACCGTAATGAGAAGGGTGAACATCTCGGACCTCGAAACCAGCTCTATCTCTATTTAGTCCGCCTGGACCTAGAGCTGACAATCTTCTCTTGTGAGTAAGCTCAGCTAAAGGGTTAGTTTGATCCATGAATTGGCTCAATTGAGAACGCCCAAAAAAGTCTCTGACTACGGCAGATAAAGCTTTAGGGTTGATCAATTTTTGAGGTGTCATTCCATCAAGATTGATATCAAATAAAGTCATTCTCTCTTTGACGAGCCTCTCAGTACGAGCAAGTCCAACTCTACATTGATTTGATAATAATTCACCAACAGCTCTAACCCTTCTAGATCCAAGGTGATCTATATCATCAGTAATCCCTTCACCACTTTTTAGGTTAAGCAAATACCTCATCGCAGCCACAAAATCTTCAGAAGTAAGAATTCTTTCACCTTCATCTACTTTGAGATGTAGCTTCTGATTAATTTTATATCTACCAACTCTAGTAAGATCGTATTTCTTGTTATCAAAGAATAATCTTTTGAGAAGAGCCTTTGAATTAGCTGTCGTTGGTGGGTCACCAGGGCGCAATCTCCGGTAGATATCCTTCAACGCTTCTTCTTCATTATTTGAAGGGTCTTTTCTTAAAGACTTAATAAGAATATCATCATCCTTAGTATCAATTACTTCCAAATTCTTATAGCCCAATTCCATCAGCTGGTGAACTACACCAATAGTTAGAGGCTCATAAGCCTTAGCAATAATCACTTCCCCATCAACGACGTCTTCCATAGGCGTCTTTGTAGAAAGCTCTTCTTCATCCATTTTGGCTGCGAGCTTTAACTTTTTAACATCATAAAAAAGCTTACATATGTCAGAGTCTTTTTCAAAACCGATAGTACGAAGGAATGTTGTTGCTAAAAATTTTCTTCTGCGGCGCCTACGATCAAGGTAGACATACAAAAGGTCATTAGTGTCAAATTGCACTTCTAGCCATGAACCTCTATCAGGTATAATTCTGAAACTATGTAAAGTTTTTCCATTAAGGTGCAAACTAGTTTCAAAACAAACTCCTGGCGACCTGTGTAATTGTGAAACCACAACCCTCTCTGCACCATTAATTACAAACGTACCCCTAGCTGTCATGAGAGGAAGTTCTCCCATATAAACTTTTTCCTCTTTTGTACCAGCCTCATCCTTGAGGCGAAATGTCACATAAAGAGGGGCACTGTATGTCTCACTATCACGAATTGCCTCTAATGCTGTAAGCTTTGGTTTCCCCACATCATACGAAACAAAATCTAATGTGACTTTGTCATCATATGAATCAATTGGGAACACTTCTTTAAAAACAGCCTGAAGACCAATTTGCTTTCGCTTGCTCGGTGCTACATCTTGCTGCAAAAAGTCAGCGTAAGACTGTATCTGTATGCCAATGAGGTTCGGAGCCTCAACAACCTCGTCAATGTTTCCAAAATGTTCGCGTATTCTATTAGACATAGTTTTAATGATTTTCCTTTTTACAGGGTAAGTTTTTTTGGAGAATTAAGATCACACAAATTAGTGATATAAATTTGATAATTATTTTGTCGTGAATTGTAGGCACAACAAAAAGCCGAAATTGTATTACAATTTTTTCGGCTTTGATTTATGGTAGGATATGTTGGGCGGAAGTATCCGTTCCCAAATGGGTTATGTAGCAAAATAAACTAGGATTGGTTTATAGTCAGGTCCTGGATTTTATCTTTAGGGCTAAGTTGGATTAAGTTAGCACAGCTAAGAGCAAATTCGCTCTTAGCTGTGCATTTTTTTAAATTTTATTCAAAAAAATCAAAAAAATAATCTATTTAAGCTCAACTTCTGCTCCCGCAGCTTCCAGTTTACTCTTGATTTCTTCGGCCTCTTCTTTGGCACAACCTTCTTTAATAGGTGCTGGAGCGCTATCAACAATTTTCTTTGCATCAGCAAGACCGAGACCACTAACTGCGGCTCGAACCTCTTTAATAACAGCGATCTTATTGCCACCTGCACCAGTNAGAATGACATCAAATTCACTCTTCTCTNCGGCAGCGTCTCCACCATCACCAGCAGGTGCGGCAGCTACAGCGGCTACTGGAGCAGCGGCGCTAACTCCCCATTTATCTTCTAGTGCTTTTACTAGATCAGCAACTTCAAGGACGGTTAGTCCACTTAGGTCTTCGGTTAATTTNTCAATATCAGCCATCTTATTATACGGTGTCTTCGCGGATTGGAGCCCCAAACCATTTAATTACAGCAGCTGCTGTTACGACAAGGAACCGTGGTTATATTGTTTAGTTTTTTATGTTTAGTTTTTTATTCCTAAGCCCTGTTAAAAAGGACTAAGGGTGATTTTTAGTTTAGCCTTTTTCCTCTTTTGCTTTCAATATTCTCGCTAGCGAGGAAGCCGGCTCATTAAGTAATCTTACAAAAGTTCCTGCAGGAGACTGTAAAGTTCCAAGCAATTGAGCTCTTAGTACATCCATTGGTGGCAAAGAAGCCAAAGCGTTTAGCTCTTCTGGACTAAGCAATTTGCCATCCATGACACCAGCCCTCATTTCAGGCTTCTCATTTTCTTTTTTGAATTCTTTTAATATTTTAGCTACGGCACAAACATCCTGNTCTCCAGTCACTAAAGCAGTTTGACCTGACAAATATTCATTTAGCTCTTCCGGATAACTTGCAGCTCCTGATGCTCTTTTGGCATATGAGTTTTTAGTTACGTACGCAGCTGCACCAACCTCAGTCAAACGACCTCTTAATCCTTCAAGTTGTGCAACAGTCAATTCTTTGTAATCAATGACAATCATAAATGGNGAAGCATTAAGCTTCTCTATTAAATCATTGATAATATTTTCTTTGATCGCTTTCATTAGTAAGATTCTTAAATAATTAATTTCAGTACTGACTATTTTTCGTAACTTGCAGTATCGATTTGTATNCCTGGTGAAACTGTTGCTGATAAAGTTGCTCCACGAAAATAAATACCTTTGGCAGAAGCTGGNTTAACTTGCCTAATCGCCTTTAAAACTGCATCCCCATTTTCACTTAGTTTGTCTGGTGAAAATGACACTTTGCCAATAGGTGCTGATAGATTTCCACTTCTATCTACCTTAAAATCAATCCTTCCTGCCTTAACAGCATTAACTGCTGAAGCAGTATCATCAGTTACAGTGCCGGTCTTTGGATTTGGCATTAATCCACGAGGCCCAAGAAACCTTCCTAGTTTTCTGACTTCAGCCATTGCTTCTGGAGTTGCCACAGCAACATCAAAGTCCTGAAAACCACCTTGTATTTTGTTTATCATATCCTCATAACCAACAAAATCTGCTCCAGCGTTTTTTGCAGCAGTTGCGGCCTCACCCTGAGCAAATACTAAAACACGGACTTTCTTTCCTGAACCATGGGGCAGTGGACAAGTGCCACGTACCATTTGATCAGATTGCTTAGGGTCAACACCTAACTTAAATGATAGTGTAACTGTTTCATCATATTTCGCGGGTGGAAATTTTTTTAGAGTATCAATCGCATCAGACAAAGTATAAACTTTTTCTTCTTCAATTAATTCCACCGCTTGACGGTATCTTTTGCTTCTTTGTTTTGCCATTATGTTTTTTGCAGTACCTGCGGACTCTTTATGCCCTCCTGCTAGTTTAGTTTATTAATTATAATTAGTTACATACCTTCAATTTCAATACCCATCTGACGCGCACTACCTGCAATAATTCTTGCTGCAGCTTCGTCATCTTCGGTATTAAGATCAGGCTTCTTAATTTTAACAATATCCATTACCTGACTCTTTGTTATAGTTGCCACTTTTTCTTTGTGTGGCTCCCCAGATCCTGATGCTATTTTCGCAGCTTTTTTTAATAATGCTGAGGCAGGCGGCTGCTTACATACAAAGCTAAAACTTTTATCTTTATAAATGGTTATTACAACAGGCAACACATCACCGGCTTGGGCCTGAGTCCTTGCATTGAAGTCCTTACAAAACTCCATAATATTAAGGCCTGCTTGACCAAGGGCAGGACCAACTGGTGGAGAAGGATTCGCCTGACCTGCAGGAATCTGAAGTTTTAGTGTTCCAGTTACTTCTTTAGCCATGGTAATTAATTCAATTATTAAAGTTAATGCGTTTTATTTCTATTCTTCTTTTTCAATCTGCCATTGCTCAAGCTCCACAGGAGTAGGCCTACCAAAAACAGTTACAGACACTAAAAGAGTGCCTTTTTCTTGATCAATCTCCTCAATGACACCAGGTTGGCTTTCGAATGGTCCGTCTGAAACTTTAATCGTCTCTCCAACATCAAAAGCAATCTTGGGCTTAACGCTTTCCTCTCGCTCTTTAATTTGAAGGAGCATGCTTTCTACTTCTTTAGGCCGCATTGGAATGGGATGATTTTTAGTACCAGCAAAACCAATCACTCCATGGGTATCCTGAATAAAGTACCAACTTCTGCCAATTAGCCCACCCTCTTCATTAAGGAGCTGCATATTAACTAAAAGGTATCCAGGAAAAAATTTTCTGGTTGATTCGGACCTTTTACCTTTTTTAACTTCTGCAACTCGCTCGGTCGGCATGAGAACCTCAAAAACCACATCACTCATCTCCTCAGCATCTATACGACGCAACAGATTGTTCCTAACTTTATTTTCCTGACCAGACAGCACGTGCACTACGTACCATTGATCTTTGGGTGCTGGAATTAGGGCCATCTTAAGTTTTAATTTTTTAGTAAAATTCTTGGTCTTATTTGATTGAAGATAGAAATATTAGTTTCCAATTCCTGTTATCATCTTAATAATTTCAAAGAGTATTAGATCCCATAAGCTAACGAAAGCCCCTAGAAGCATCATAGCAATAAAAACAACAATGGTGGAATCAGTGAGCTCTTTAAACCTCTTAAATCCTTTTTCACCTTTACCCTTAGGAATCCATGGCCAACTTGCCTTCTTAAGCTCAGATTTAACTTCCCTGATATATGCGTATGGTTTCATTTGAGTTTCCGTCTGGTTCCTAAAGAAAAAATTTGGCAGGGTAGGAGGGATTCGAACCCCCGACACCCGGTTTTGGAGACCGGTGCTCTAACCAGGCTGAGCTACTACCCTCTTTGAGTTTATTATGATTTTATTCCTTTATTTAAACTCTTATCAGAGGTTTCCTTTTTACGGCGGAGCCGGATCCACCTCGGGCTTAATAATGCCCGGCCAGATCCGGCCTACCTAAATTACTTTTATTATGGTTTAAGATTAATCGAGAATATCAGCAACTCTCCCTGCACCGACGGTACGGCCACCTTCACGGATAGCAAACCTGATGGTCTTCTCCATAGCGATAGGAGTTATCAAATCAACTTCCATCGTGATATTGTCACCAGGCATAACCATTTCAACACCATCAGGCAATTTAATAGTTCCAGTAACGTCTGTTGTTCTAAAATAGAATTGCGGGCGATAATTGCTGAAAAATGGAGTGTGTCTTCCACCCTCGTCTTTACTCAGAACATAGACCTCTGAAGTAAACTTCTTGTGTGGTGCAATGCTTCCTGGCTTAGCAATAACTTGTCCACGCTCGATATCTTCTTTTTTGACACCTCTCAAAAGGATTCCGACGTTGTCACCGGCTTCTCCTCTATCAAGTAACTTACGGAACATTTCAATATCTGTGACAGTGGTGGTTTGAGTGTCACGGATTCCAACAATTTCAACTTCCTCCATTTTATTAACAACACCTCTCTCAATACGACCAGTGGCAACTGTACCACGTCCTTCGATAGAGAAAACGTCCTCAATGGGCATTAAGAAATCCAGATCTACTGGTCTTTCTGGCTTAGGAATGTATTCGTCAACTGATGCCATAAGAGTCATTATATTCTCCTGCTGCTCAGCATCACCCTCAAGGGCTTTTAGGGCAGAGCCTTTCGCAATCGGAATATCATCCCCTGGGAATTCATACTGACTTAGAAGTTCACGAATCTCCATTTCGACAAGATCCAAAAGCTCTGCATCATCCACTTGATCAGTTTTGTTAAGAAATACAACAATAGCTGGCACTCCAACCTGACGAGCAAGAAGAATGTGCTCTCTAGTTTGTGGCATTGGACCATCTGCTGCAGAACAAACTAAAATGGCACCGTCCATTTGAGCTGCTCCAGTGATCATATTTTTGACATAGTCAGCATGACCCGGACAGTCAACGTGAGCATAGTGTCTATTTTCAGTCTCATATTCGACGTGAGCTGTTGAAATTGTAATACCTCGCTCTTTCTCTTCAGGAGCTGCATCAATTTCATCGTAATTTTTCTTCTCAGCCAAGCCTTTTCCCGCCAGCGTGTGACAGATAGCAGCGGTGAGCGTGGTCTTCCCATGGTCAACGTGACCGATTGTGCCTATGTTGACGTGGGGCTTATTCCTTTCGAATGCTTCTTTGGCCATGACTTTATTAGTGGTAAGTTCTGAGATTATTCAGAACTAGGGTCTATATTATTGTGGTTCCAGACAAATTTAAGTGACAATGTTTTATTGGCTTGTTTAAATTTGTTTTGATTTATTAGTTTTGGGTTTTCCCAGTTTACGGTGTTTATTATANTAGCTTACACTTTCTGCGTGGAGCTCATGACGGGAATTGAACCCGTGACCTCTTCCTTACCAAGGAAGTGCTCTACCCCTGAGCTACATGAGCGTGTCGGTTACTAATAATTTTATGAGTATTATTCTCGTTTTTTATTAGAAAAGAAACACTCACGCAGTCCGCAAGAACGGAGAAGCTTGAACCTCAGCAATGAATCAATTAAGTTTATGCTGGAAGGAAAAAACCTGACCACCCCTGCGAAAAAGTGGAGCGAAACCTATCAAATTGCACGTTACTGTCAAAAAAATTTTAAGATTTTTGGACGATTATTATTAATTATACTATAACTTGTTGATTATCAGGTAGTTAAATTATAAAATTTNAGTTTAATTGATTTTTCAGAATTTTTTTTCATTTTCACCACTAAAATGATGGAGTTTTATTCGTGAAAACAGGCGATTCTCTCGATATCCACTGCTTTACCTGAATCAGGATCTATATCAATAATTACCCCCCGAATATCGACGCGGCCCTTTGCGACTGGCATAGTCTGAGGCATGGAGGTCTTCATACGGTGNAAAATTGGTTCCACACGTCGACCTAAAATTGATTCTTGAGGACCACACATCCCCGCATCACAGAGAAATGCAGTCCCTCCTGGAAATATCTGTTCATCAGCAGTTTGAACATGGGTATGAGTGCCAACAACAGCCGAAACGTTACCATCCAAATACCTTCCAGTGGCTATTTTTTCACTAGTAGCTTCAGCATGAAAATCTAGAAATACCATTTTAACATCCAAATCTTCTCTTATTTTTTTTAATTCATTATCTATTGAAATTAATGGATTCTCTAGGGGGTTGTTCATAAAAGTTCTACCCTGAGCATTCATAACGGCAACTGGACCTTTTTCTGTCTCAAGAACAATACTTCCATTACCAGGAGTTCCATCCGGATAATTTAACGGTCTTAGTAACCTGGGTTCGGTGGGCAGAAAATCGATAATTTCTCTCTGGTCCCATATATGATCCCCAGTAGTTATGACCGTGGCTCCAGCCCTCAGTAGGCCAATAGCAATTTTAGGGGTAATTCCTCGACCTCCTGCTGAATTTTCACCATTAACAACGANAAAATTAACGCCTCTATCTTCTCGCATTAGAGGAATAAAAGAAGCAACAGCTTTACGACCTGGTTCACCTACAACATCTCCCAGAAAGAGTAATCGTAGTANACTAGGATGTGGGTGCTTNTCCAAATAATTAGTCTGGTTGGTTTTTTAGAATNTAAACATCATACTTTAAAAGAATTTTAATCAAAGATAAAATAATTTCTCATTAACAATGCTGTCAAAATTTTGGTGGATGAAAATTTCTATTCCTCACTTTTATAAAGTCGTAATTGGATGCCTAGTTTTTATATTTTTGCCTTTCGTGATCCACAAAAGATACTTGCACAATAAACAAGAACTTACTGAAGAACAACTAACACTACGAGAATCAATTAGCGTTTTAGCAGCTAATCCAAATTGGGATTTACTAAAAAATTATAACAAAACAATATCCAAAAAAAAATTTCTTGAACAAGTCAAGACCGTTTACTCAGAAGGAGATGCTTGGAGGACTGTAGCCAAACTGGGTGAAGATTTCGTTGATGTAAAGACATCTAAAAATAATTTCACTCGCATATACTTTTCAAATAACAATTTGGATTCCAAAGGGCCGAGGTACTGGAGAAGCTCGAATGAATTGCCTAAGTTGAGTGACCCAGCGAATAAACCTTTAGAAGATCTGATAATTGCTATTGATCCGGGCCACATTGGTGGACGTTGGGCAAAAATGGAAGGCCGGTGGTATCAGGTAAATAATTCAGGAATTGAAATTAAAGAAGGCGAACTAACTCTAAAAATTGCAAAAATNTTAAAGGAAAAATTGGAGCCATTGGGAAGNACGGTCAATTTAGTTAGAANAAATAATAATCCTGTTAATAAATTAGACCCAAAAAACTTTATTCAACTAGCAAAGAAAACGCTCAAGTCTAAAGGGCTACCCCTAAGTCAGAAAAACATTAAAAGAGAGTCAGAACTAATATTCTACAGGAAGCACGAAATCAGACGACGAGCGAATATAATTAATAAAAGAATTAAGCCCGACATTGCAATATGCATACATTTCAACGCTGAGTCATGGGGAAACCCCACTGATCCAATACTCACAGACAACAATCACCTCCATCTTCTAGTGAATGGAAATTACAGCCAGTATGAGTTCAGATTAGAGGATAACCGTTACCATCTTTTTTTGCGACTATTTCAAAACATTCACAGTGAAGAGTTTGAACTAAGTAAATCAATTGCCAAATCTCTAGCCAGAGAAACTCTACTTCCTCCTTATGTTTACAGAACGTCTAATGCTAAACTCATCGATAGTAATGAACCCTATATTTATGCAAGAAATCTACTAGCTAACCGTATTTANCATTGTCCAGTGATATTCCTAGAGCCGTATGTAATGAACAGTAAAGATTTTTATCATAGGGCCCAGTTAGGGTCTTACAAGGGACTTAAAATTGTGAATGGAATTAAACGTAAAAACATAATCGAGGAGTATACTGACGGCATAGTGAATGGTTTAACAGAATACTACTCAACTAAGAGAGATTAATTCATTATCAAAATCTATTTCAAGATATAAACTCAGTAAAATATGAATAAGAATCTTATTAGGCTCTCTAGAAATAGAAATTTCTTAATAAGGTCATCTTTTTTAATTATCGTATTTTCAATACTGTTAGGATCTATAATTCAAAAACTTTCACCACAAAAATCAGACACAATACAGAGAGAGGTTGTTAATGCTTTTCCATGGATGAATTCGACTCAGTTAAATAAATCTATTGAACAGTTAGGTTATGACAAAATCATAAATATTATTAGTTATAAAGAAGGCCCAATTTTTACTAAGAATGAAATTAGTAACATCGCTCGAAACGGTTATTTTAGAGCATCCTTAATATTAGGAATTCCACAGAATACGCTATCAAGAGGTGAGCAGAATCTATTTAAAGATTATATAAATTGTTACGAAAATATAAAATCCGAAGNCCTCAAATTAAAGTTAAGGAAATACACTGAGCAAGATATACCAATACGTTTTTCCTCGGAATTTTATGCAGATATTTTATCCCTTCGTGGAAATAGCGAAGAGGCATACAAATTCTATAAATTAGAATTAANAAACTATCCTGAATCAATCCATTCTAGANCCAAAGTTATAATCAATCTTATAGAAAACGGTAAAAATGAAGAGGCAAAAGAAATTTTTAAAAATCCTCAATTTNAAAAAAATATAAAGTTCGAAATACTTAAACCAATTGCAGTGGAATTAGATCAATGGGCAACACTAACAGTGAAGAGTTTTTCTTTGATAATTAGAAAATTATCCCCTCCATGGATTTTGGTCACATTTTTTGCAGCTATGATCTGGTTCTTCATAATAGTCAATCTTGGTCAATTATCAGAAAAAATATTTATGCGATCCTTTTTGTATGGATCAGCTTTCATTTCAGGNTTTTTGTCAACCTTTCTTGTACTCGGCATCGTTTACTGGCAAGAAAATGAGTTGGGTTTGAAAGGTAATGGAGAAATCTTTAATGACATAATTTACTGTATTTGTGGAATTGGGTTGAGAGAAGAATTGTGCAAGCTCTTGTTTTTTTCTCCATTCCTTATCATTCTAAAAAAAAGAAAAGTTGCCATGGAAGCTTTAGCTTGTGCGGCATGTATTGGGCTCGGGTTTGCCTGCTCAGAAAACATACTTTACTTCGGCTCTGGACTTGAGAACGCGATCTTTCCTAGATTTCTGACAGCAAATTTTCTCCATGCTTCATTAACAGGAATCGCTGGATTAAGCATGTTCTATCTGGCTCTAAACCCCTTAAAGAATTGGGATAATTTTTTAGGAACNTTCATCATCGTTGTTGTGGCCCATGGAGCATATGATGCACTTGTCGGCTTGGTACCTTCACTGGCAACAAGTATAGGAATATTATCTATTGTAATATTTGCATTAATCGCGAACGGATACCTAAATTATGCCAAAAAATTAAGACAAGGAACGCCCTCAAAAGTCTCACCGTTAGGGGTATTTGTAATTGGATCTAGCCTTCTAATTGGGATGGCTTTAAATTTAGCTTGTTATTTATATCCCATGAAAGAAGTCTTATCCTCTGTAGGGGAAAGTACACTATCCATAAGTGCTCTAGCATTTATATTTATAAATCAATTTCGCTATGAATGAGTGCCCATGATAAAACGATGTCACATCAAAATCTTTTGATCTTGTTTTTTTTTAATATCTTATTTAAATCATACTAAAGATTCCAGGTCCAAATTAAGAATGAATTATTTAAAAATCTGCACCATTTTNTACGTAATGAGCCTTTGTTCNTGCACAGGCATAAAATCTTTAAGTTTTGCAAGACCTATCAAGAGTGATACAGGAGCTAACCTAATTGTTAAACCCCAAGAAAGAGCTGCAGAGAGCTCTCCCAAAGTAAAGAATCTTGGTAATATCAAAAAACCCAATTCAAAGGCGCCTGATAACAAACAGCCAGTCGAAACCAAGGAACCAGAAATTCTACCAGTCGAAACCAAGGAACCAGAAATTCTACCAGTCGAAACCAAGGAACCAGAAATTCTGCCAGTCGAAACCAAGGAACCAGAAAAAAATTCAGGCCTCAAACCTAAACTTCCTGAAAGNGAGGCGATAATTCCACCAAAATAATCGAATACAACTATTTCTATTAACAGGTATTATTATTTCCAATTTTCTATGTACCTAATTTTAGCTTTTCGTCTTATATAATTNATCAATGCTTTAATTGCTGCCTCTCTTTTCTCGACTTCGATAGTTGCAGCAATCTCATCACGAATCATCATAAGAGGAAGAATACTTTGTTGTTTTCGTTCTAACAACCGGATGATGTGCCAACCGATTTTAGTTTCAAAAGGCTCACTAATTTGACCTACATTCAATTGATATAACTTATCATAAAAAGCCCTAGGAATTCTTTTCTTAGTCAACCAATCTAAATATCCAAGTGACTGCTTAGACCTTGGATCCTCCGAATACTTTTGAACTAATTGATCAAAGTCCTCTCCATCAATTATTAGGTCATAAACCTCATCTATTTGCTTTTTCAGAACGTTGGGATCTTTATCCAAGGTTGCAAAAAATATTTGCTGAACATTAAACCTCTCTGGATTCAAAAAAGTCGACTTATCCTTTTCGTATCTTGCATATATTTCCTCCTCTGTGACATCAATATATTTAGCTATGACTCTCTCAATCCAGACTCTTTGCATAAATTGATTCTCAATAAAAGTGTCCAACTTAGAGATAGAAAAACCCTGTGATTCAGCAGCTATCTCATATTCTTTTGAATTTTCAAAACCTTTTCTAAACTTTATTAGAGCGTCATTAACTTGCTCATCATTTAATTGGGCTGGCGTATGATAAGAATGAAACCATATCAGTTTATCAACCACCAGATTATTTAGACAAAGATCCNNAATCTCCTCTATTCTTTTTTTTGATACCTTGCTTTGGTTGATCCCATTTTTCATACAATATTGATCGATGCGCCNCTCAAGTTCTAATTTGTAAATAGGGTGAGCATTAACTGTAGCTACTATACCTTCCCGAGCAGCAAGCTCTGCCGGACTAACCAATTCCTCATTCTGAAATGTCTCAAATATTTTGCTAATTGGACCATTAAACAAAAAAAGATCAATGATCACATAAACAGTGCCAAAGATATATAACCAATGCCTTTTTTGAAAATGGGGCATTATTTTTATATAATCCTTTCACTAATATTTATCAAATATTAGGTAATAAAAAATTAATACGATCTTAAATCACATTAATTATCTTTCTTCAACCAAACGCTTGCTTGTGCAAGACTGTATTGAAATTTTCGATAATGCTCTAGAATAACAAATGGCATATCCTTGACTTCAATTAGTGAAAGCTCATTTGAGAAAGTATCTTGCAACCATTCAATTGTAGAATGTTTTGGCCATTTTTCAGGCTTCGTAAATTCACCTAACCATGTGCATGGTGTCGTGATGATCAATCTCCCCCCTTTTTTTAATAAATTAGGCAATCGAAGTAATAGCCTATCAGGATCTGGCAAACGACAGATAAGGTTAGCCGCATGAATGACATCAAAAGTTCCTATATCTTTAGGTAACTCCAACGCATCTCCTACTTCAAATTTAATACGCTCTGGCCTTGAAGGCTCCGGCCTTTTAGCTACAGTATCAATGAAATCATTTCCCTCTTTATGAATTTGGTAGCTTAGGTTTGAGTTGAGCCTTAATTGATCGGCACTTTCAATGAATAACTTAGAGTTATCAATGGCAATGACTTCGTCGCAAAAAGCAGATAACTCGAACGCGGACCTGCCTACCGAACAACCAAGGTCTAAGGCCCTATGAAGTTTTACTGAGACATCAATATTCTCGTGAACGGTGCGCACTGGAAAATTCAAATGAGAAATATTGAATATACCGAAAGGATTTATCTCAGAGTTACTGCCATAATGAAAGAGCAGGTACTGATCTAAAAGGTTCTGTGTTTCGTACAGGTTCAAAAGGAATCTTGACCGTTTATATTTAAGAGCTCAAAGCCTCTATAAGATAATGACTCGGTTTAAAATGCTCAATTAATATCTCAGACTGACTACCTCTTTTCATGCGAACTTGGCTAATGTCAAAATTGGGTGTTTTATGAGGAGCAAAGAGTATATCATCATGAGTCGAATTACGGTGCGTTTTAAACATATCAGGAGTGATATCACCACCCAGATGATCATCTCTACCAGTTGCTAGGTGACATGTTCCCAACACTTTTTCATCCTGAATGTCGGCGCCAGACACTGGAAGAACCTGCGTTCCAAAACCCANTTCTCCTAATGTGCCAGTTACAGGATCATCAAGNAGTCTTTCATTATGCTCATCAATCGTCTTTTGACTCCCTTCAATTAAGGTGCTTTTTTCAATATTTCGATCTTTTACATCGAGTAAACCTAATGTTCCATCATGATATTTCATAGGAAATTGCCCCACAGCATCCACAGGCACAAAATAAACTTCCCCAGCCGGTAAATTAGCTATATCAGGCTTGTTTCCTCTACAAAGTCCATGAGACTTTTGCGCCTCCTGGCCACCAAGCATTAATTTAGATGTCAAAACTCGACCATCATCGATAGTAAAATCAATTTCGATTTCATCTGCACCGGTCATCGCAAGTCTCAATTTTTCAGCATCAGAAGAAACCTGATCGTAATCCACAGCTAAACCTGTACTTAATATAATGTCGTTAACGCCGTGCATAGTTGCACCTCTAAAACCATATTCCTTNCACTTGGCAGTTAATGGCGCTGTAGCACTCCAATCCGAAATGCAAAGAATAATATTGTATTTAGAATAAATATCCTGATCCAGAGATAAAACATTACCATTTGAGTCAAAACACTCATCCTCCATGTCAAGGTTCGAGCCCCCTGTCGAATGATAAGCAAACATTTCACCTCCACTCATGCCTAGTTCATCATTTACGTACTCTCTAAGAGGATTAAAAAACTCGTGGTAAGCTTTGTACTGCACCGGATATTTTTTTTCATTTTCCAAAAAATGATAATTAAGCATTTCAGTNTTNGGATNCTCAAAATCAGTAAGTATGCAAATGCTAGAGCCGGCAATGGGATCGAATACACTATTCAAAAGCCTGCTAAGACTAAAATCTGGNAATACTCTTTCTTCAGGTGAAAGAATAACATTTGATGGCAAAGATTTAACGGTGGTCATTGTAATTTTTGTAATATTCAGTCTTAAGTCGTATATTGAGTTGATGCAACTTTTCGAAAATGAAACACTTTGAAAAAATGGAANCANTTAAAAAACCAAATAATAAAATCCAAACGGTAGTTATTTCTGGATCCACAAGTGGTTTAGGCAGAGAAATGTCACTGGAGTTTGCAAATCGTGGGTGGCAAGTCGCAGGTCTAGGAAAAACAAAGTCAAAAGTTGAAAAAATGGCGGAAATAATGGGCGAGGATCATTTGATATTAGAGTGCGATGTTTCTTGTGATGATTCTGTAAAAACTTCATCAAATCACATTATAGAGAGGTTAGGAGCACCATCTATATTGGTTAACAACGCGGCAGTAATGAATACGCCAAAACCNCTATGGAACGTGACAGCCAGTGAATTTGACTACTTGACCAGAGTTAACATNAATGGAGTAGCTAATATGATAAGACACTTCGTTCCAGATATGATAAAAAAAGGGAAAGGTTTAATTGTTAATTTGAGCTCGGGCTGGGGCCGGTCCACTTCTCCAGAGGTAGCTCCTTATTGTGCAACAAAATGGGCAATTGAGGGTTTAAGCGGCGCAATGGCTCAAGAACTCCCTAAANANCTCTCTTGCGTTGCCTTAAATCCAGGTGTGATTAACACAGAAATGCTGCAAAAATGCTGGGGAGAAGCTGCAGAAAATTACCAAAACCCTGAAGATTGGGCTAGACTAGCTGTTCCGTTTATTGAGAAATTATCAAGCAAGGATAATGGAAAGCAGGTAACTGCCCCATAAAAAATGGGTCAGCGTTCTTCTTCGTTGACGACACAATGAAGCAGTGCCTCTCTCAATTGTTTTCTACCAAACATAGAGGCTGGTGATTTACCGCGGGTCCTTTCGGTGAATTTTATGTTCTTTAGCCTTCTCGATGACCTCCCCTCCCTCAGAATTTCTGAAATGTCTCTGATTTCATCAGAATCATTATTTTTCTTTTTAATGGTGGGCCAAGGAATGCGACTTAAAAACGACATATAATAAACTTAAAAATAATATATAACTGATTATCAATATATCTTAACTAATTGCAAGATTAATATCGATTAATGTAAGTAAACCAATTTGATAGATTGCTTTTACNAATACGAAACCGAATGTATGACGTTAATGAATTCAAAGCCGATGAATCTAGATATTAAGCAATTGTTCTTTCACTTATCCTTGTCCTTATTCATTTCTTACAGCCTAAGCGCAGAGGAAAAAAAAGAATCAATCATTGAAAAAAANAATTCAAATTATGAAGCTGTCGTAAGAATTGAAAACTCCTCCTTAAACCCAGATTATAAAACTCCTTGGAATAGCGGTAGGGATTCAGGTGGTAATGGAACTGGTTGGCTAGTTGCNGAGAATAAGTTTCTCACCAATGCACACGTTGTNAGTAATAGTNGGATCATTTACATAAAGAAGGTGGGTGATGCTAAGCCCTATCGAGCAAGAATTGTCCATATCGCACATGATTGTGATCTTGCCATGCTAGAGTTAGAGGATCCTTCTGCATTTGAAGGCGTCAAGCCATTCGATGTNGGAAAATTACCTCAACTAGACACGAAAGTTAAGGTCATTGGCTACCCAATTGGTGGTGAAAGAATTTCAATAACTTCTGGGGTCGTTTCAAGNATAGATTTCCTCAGTTATTCTCATACAAATGTAGATTTACACCTGACTGTCCAAATTGATGCAGCTATAAATCCCGGTAATTCAGGTGGCCCAGTTATTCAAGGAGGCAAGGTCGTAGGGGTCGCTTTTCAAGGCTATTCAGGAAACATAGCACAGAACACTGGATACATGATTCCTCCTCCAGTAATTAAACGATTTTTAAAAGACGTAGAAGATGGAAATTATGATCATTATGTGGATCTTAGCATGAGTGATTTTCCTTTACTTAACCCATCCCAAAGAATTGCACTAGGCCTGCCTAATGATGGTATAGGTATCATGGTATCTAACGTGGAGGAAGACGGTTCTGCAGGAGGTATATTGAGAACGGGAGATGTGCTTTTAGAAATTGATGGATTAACAGTAAAATCAAACGGTTTAATTAACTATGGGGGAGAAGACGTGAATATGAATGAGATCGTTGAAAGAAAGTTTGCTGGAGATGTAATCNATCTAAAAATTTGGCGAAACAAACAGCCAATGAATACCCAAGTTACATTAAAGAGATTTATGCCCTACTTGATAGCTGCTCGTAAATATGACGAAAAGCCAAGATACGTAATGTTTGCAGGNCTAGTGTTTCAACCATTAGACNGAAACCTCATGGCTGCTNATAACATGAAGAGCTTACAGGTTCGTTATCATTTCGATTCGTACGTTTCATCAAACATATATAAAGAACGCCCAGAAGTGATTGTCCTAACGTCAATTCTTCCTGATTCAATTAACTCCTATTTTAACCAATTCACTCAAAGCATTGTTGATAAAGTCAACGGCGTTAAAGTTAAAAATTTAAAAGATGTTCACTTAGCTTTATCAAAAAACGATGGAGATTATATCATAATCAATCTTCTAGGTAGTGGCAGACCAATAGTTATTGAGGAGGGCAAAATTGAAGAGGCCCAAAAGAGAATTCAAACAAAATATAATGTCATCAAAGACCATTATCTTGGGCCTATTGAATAGTATAAATTACTAGTTAAAGCAGAANTTTGTCACAAAATCATTTCCAAATTTTATAGTATGAAACAATTTTCTTACACTCTAATCATTTCCATCTCTCACCTGTTCATTTGTTACGTTGATTCGTTCGCAGCTAGCGCTGAAAAGTCTGTGATTAGAGTCAACACAACCATGCAGGCATTTAATCTCATACAACCATGGGAAAAAGGGGCAGCATCAACAAGACTAGGGCTCGGTGCTGTCTTACCTAACAACAAAGTTCTGGTTACAGCTCAAATGGTCACCGATGCGACCTACATTGAATTAGAGAAACCAGATTCCTCAGAAAAAACGACGGCTAAAGTACTGACAGTTGATTACGAAGCAAACCTAGCCCTTTTAGAACCATCAAACGATAAAGATTTTTTATCAGATAGAGAACCTTTCCTTCTTAATGAGAAACTTTCTCCATCAGATGAATTAGAGGCTTGGCAATTCGAAAGCAATGGAACACCAGTCTCAACAAAAATCACAGTCTCAAAAGCTGAAGTAAGAAAATCATTTTTGGACACCTCAAATTTCCTCCAAGTTCAAGCTAATGGCCCTGTTCAGTATCGCTCCGGAAGCTTTACGCTTCCAGTAGCTAAGAACAAGAAACTTGCTGGGCTCCTAGTAAGCTATTCAAGTAAAGATCAAATATCTAGTATCTTACCGACTTCTATTATTAAACACTTTCTTAACGACATTGAAAACGGTGAATATACAGGGTTTCCAAATTTAGGGATCATGTATTCACAAACTCTCGACGAACAATTTAGGCAATATTTAAAACTTGGTAAAGACGACGGCGGAGTCTTTGTCAGTAAAGTAATTGAAGGCGCTTCTGCATCAGGTAATCTCAAATCAGGAGACGTTATTTTGGAGATAAATGGTCACAAAATAGACTCTCGAGGCAACTACGTTGACGATGTATGGGGTAAATTGAAATTCGGTAATTTAGTTAGAGGTATTCCTTTCACAGGCGACACCATAGAAATGGAAATAATAAGAAAAGGAGAAAGAATGGAAGTAAGCTTTGAGCTCATTAGAAGACCAACAGAAGATTACCTTATCGATCCTTACATGTTTGATCGAGGTCCTAAATTTTCGATTATTGGAGGGTTAGTCTTTCAAGAACTTTCTGTGCCTTTTTTAAAGCTTTTTGGAAATGATTGGCGAACCCGAGCCCCAATAAAACTTTTAATGGCACATGCAAATCCTGAAATGTACGAAAAGAAAGGAAACAAAAAGCTTGTGATCATGACAAGAGCTATACCGACTCCAGCAACTCTAGGCTATGAAAGACTTAGTACATTAATAGTAACTAAGATAAATGGGGTTCCAGTCAAAGATATCAAAGATGTTCACGAAGCCTCCAAATCCCCCATAGACGGTCAGCACAGAATTGAATTTGAATCTTACCCTAAATTAATATTTTTAGATGCATCGTTATCTTCAAGACTCAATAAAGCACTCGAGCAAAGAATTGGTGTAACTCAAAGATTAGACTAATTAATTTGTTTTTATAGAGTATGCCCAATCATCCTATAGGTGTTATCTTCGACTGGGATGGAGTTATCATAGATTCACATAATCAACATGAACTAAGCTGGCAAAGGTTGGCTAAAGAATACAACAAAGATCTTCCTAATAATTTTTTTAAGGAAACTTTTGGNATGAGGAATGAATCAATCATTCCAAAATTTTTTAATAACTGGATTGATACAAATAACAACAAAGAAGTCAAAATACTTGCCGATAGAAAAGAAGAAATCTACAGACAAATAATTACTCAAAATGGAATTACTCCCTTGGAGGGTGTAAAAGAATTACTGGCCTCTCTCAAGTCTCAAAANATTCGTTGCTCAATTGGATCATCAACGCCGATAAAAAATATTGAAACGGTCATAAATATAATTGGCCTATCAGATTATTTTGACGCCATAACTGCAGCTGAAGATGTTAGTAATGGAAAGCCTGACCCTGAAGTTTTTCTAAAAGCATCGAAGAAAATTGGNATCGCTCCAGAAAATTGCATCGTTTTTGAAGATGCCCATGTAGGAATCCAAGCCGCTATAGCTGCAGGCATGAAAGTCGTTGCAGTCGCCACAACTCACGGAATTGACCAGCTGAGCAAAGCTCACCTAGCAGTAGAAAGCCTAGAAAAAATTAAAGTGGAAGGATTATATAAACTATTTAAGGCCTAACCCTAATTTATCACGGCAGTAATTTATACTATTCGCAATCTCATTTTTCTGATAATCCTGATCAGCCTTAGATTTATTAACTCCCTTAGGAGGAGACCAAGGTTTTCTTGGTTTACCTTTTTTAGCCAACTTAAGAAATTCTTCATACCCCTTTGGTTTACCTTTTGGCCAAGCCTTCCAAAAAGAATCATCATTGGTTCGAAGCTCACGATTGAAACCAGATATCGTTTCAATGTTAACTGCAGTGCCAGGACATAACTCCTGATAGAGATCAAAATATTTCACAAGATCTACACTCCCCTCACCCATTGCGGTCCATTGAGCAGTGATACCGTTCTCACTCTCCCATATCGCCGTGTCTCTAAGACTTGTCGTAATTGCATATTTTCCTAAATTTCTTAAGTTTTCGATTGGATNCTCTAAAGTCCAAACCGCATTACCAGAATCCATATTTGCACCTACAAAATCACTTCCAGCTTCCTCAATTAATGTTACAAGTTCAGTCGAATGCATATCACCCGCATGGTTTTCCATAGCTATCTTCACTCCATGATCAACACAATAAGTCTTGTTTCTTTTTAACACTTNAACAGTGTCAGCAATTCTTGCTTCAATACCTCCCTCACTTAAACGATCCCTCATATTACCAAGGATAACTCTAAAGGCTGGTGAGCCAAGAGCTTTTGCCATTCTAACACCAAGCTTTAAATGCTCGTCAGCAGTACCCCAATCTTTCTTAAAACTTACAGCTGTTGGACAAATTGACCAAGAACCAAGTAAAAGCTTTACCCCACTATCTGTTGCTAGTTTGGATAAATTTTTAAGATATTTTTCATCGTCTAATTTTTCAAAAGGACCAAAATCAGTNATGAANAGAGTATCACAATTTAATTTAGNTGCATATTTAATGAGTTCGCTAGCTTTCCATTTCATAGCACGAACCGCGAAATTGTCATACCCTAGAGAAATTTGTCGTTTGANGGTATCAGCCCCGAATGCGTCTAAATGAGAATTGGTAACTGCATAAGCACTTCCTGCAATTGTTGTGGATTTAAGAAATTCTCTACGGTTATTTTTCTGCATTCCAAAATTTAAAGCTGATGATAGCTATTTGGCAATACTGTTTCCTTCAAAATTTAGACCCAATTATGCTCAGGGGCTAGAGCTCTTGCTTCATTAATTGTAATTTTTTCNAAAAGAAATCGTCTACTGTATTTNCCTTCATTATACTTTTGGCAACATGGGTAACACGCTGACTCTCTNGTAAGTTTTCTGACCCTCGGAACAATAGTACCACAATTTCTACAGCGATAGGCTAACTTTCTTTTAACTTCTCTTGTGGCTAAAGGCAGGTCATGGCAACGTTTTTCACCTGGAATTCCTAATTCAGAGCAGGCNCTNTGCCACTCATGTCCATGAGGCTGTATTCGAGACCCAGATGCTCTGTAATGAGCGATCAAATGCGCCAGCTCATGNAATAAAGTCCTTCTAGGCTCATCAGGAAAGTGACGCTTTAACCGAGGATTCAAATCAATACGAGCCTTGTCATGATAAGCAAGACCGGCGGTTGAGGTTAACCTTAAGTTCCAAAAAACATTAACTTCGGAGGCCAATGAATATAAACCCATTTCTCGAAGCCTATCCGCACATTTATTAGTCAATTCATTATCAAATTTTAANCCATTTCCTCGGGTTACCTTTCTTCTGCTAGCTGGCTTTGTGACATCAAAAAGATCAAATAATGAGGTCGTAGAGCGTGAATCATTTTTATGCCTTTTGATACCCCTTGATCTTTTATAGATGCCTCCAAATAAAGACCCACTAAGACTAAGGTTAAGCTGATGATATTCAGGATTATCCATTACCATCAGCCTCCTTATGATTACGTTTATTTTTTATTTCGTGCTCTACTTCGGAGAGTGCAACAAGGGAATCCTCGTTGATACTATTCATTATAAAAGCATTAGCCCCAATCGTACTACGAGCNCCTATAACTGTTTCTCCACCTAATATAGTTGCACCTGGATAAATAATGACATTGTCTCCAACATTAGGATGCCTTTTGATACCTTTAATGGGATTTCCTTCATTATCTTTCTGAAAGCTGCGTGCCCCAAGTGTTACACCGTGATAAAGTTTAACATGACTACCTATCACACAAGTTTCACCTATTACGACGCCCGTACCATGATCAATAAAAAAATGGGAGCCAATCTTTGCTCCAGGATGAATATCAATTCCCGTTTTNGAATGCACCCATTCGGTCATCATTCTTGGAATAAGAGGAATTCCAAAATAATATAAAATATGTGACATCCTCTGAACGGCGATGGCTTCAAGGCAAGGATAAGCGAGTATTATCTCTTCAAAACTTTGAGCCGCAGGATCCCCTTCGTAAGCTGCTTCTACATCAGTGCGTAAGAGTCCTCTAATCTTTGGTAATTCTGATAGAAAATCTAAAGCTAGGTCTTTTGGATCTTTAACTTTCAAATTAACTTCATTCAAAAGTCTCACACTTCGCTTTATCTCTTTTTCAAGAGCAATGGCTATTTTGGATAGGAGTTGGGCTGTTTCTTTTTCTAAATTTTCGGCTTCGATCGCTTCAGTCTCCAGAAAACCAGGAAATAGAATCTGCAATAAATCTTCACAAAGAGTAGCGATAGCGGGTCTAGAGGGTAAGTTGGCACTATCAATTCGATTAATACCTCCCACTTCTTGATAAGAAAGAAGTAAATCATCAACTATTTTCCTCTCTGAAATATCCATAACAGCTAATAAATGCTCAGATAAATTCAGTTTATTAATGCTGAATAGCAACTAATATAAATAATAAAGTAAAGTTAATTAATTATCTTATTTAATTTTTGATTTCTTTATTTAAGCATTAACGCCATTCATCCCTTTGAATTATAATAAAAACTGGATTTTTATGGATTGTCCAAATTCACAAATCAGAGAAAGAAATAACACCGCCTCGAATATTCTTAAGTCCCTCATTGTCATGCTCTCAATGATGCTTGTTAGCTGTAAATACTCNAATCGAGACGTTACTATAATTAATTCAAAATATTTTCATCTCGATGCGGAGGCAAACGTCAATTCGCAAGANCCAATGGTAAGATTTGAAAANAANCACCTTCTTTANGGAGCGATAACTCAACAAGAGAAAAAACTAAGATCAGGTCATTACTATATTTTTGATTGGCTGAATCCNAATTGGAAGAACCNAAATAAATCTATAACCGCTCGTTTCGAATACCGTCAAAAACAGACTGGGTCTAAAACTCACCGTAAAGATTTCAAACCATCAAGGTCACAGTCACTGAAAAACAAAACAAAAATTAAAATAACGGGAAGAGAGTATCTACAAAATGGGAAAGTTACGGCGTGGCGATTTTCAATTATAAGAGGAAATTCTGTGATCGCCAGCGACCAATCTTACCTTTGGTAAAGTTCTTGGCGTTTTTTATTCAAATAAAAAGTAAATTCTAGAAGGATTCCTCTTGCCTAAATACCAGCAGAGGTTTTGGTTATACTACTGCTCAAATCATCAAGTGAATCCCGTTGCACCTATTTATGCTGGACAACTCCAAAATGGAGTAATTTGGATACGTATTGAAGGCAAAGGCTCATTTAANAANAGCACAGANTTAAAAGCATATGTTTCTCTCGNCATTAAGGAAGGNGCTAAGGAGTTTGTCATCGATTTAGAAAATTGCCCGGTCATGGATTCAACATTTATGGGGACTTTGGTAGGTATTAACCGGTCACTAGGCAATATAGAAAGCGGAAACATTAACGTTATTAATGCAAATACTAGAAATATACAGCTTCTTACGAGCCTTGGAATTGATAAATTGTTAAAAATTGATCTGGAGAATAACTTATATNAAGAATTCAGAAATGAAATATCTCAGCATATTCAGAATGGACATTACTTAGANCATCAAGAAACNGATAATTATAAAAGTGCTATCCATTCACTCGAAGCCCATAAAGAACTNACTAAGGCGGAAAAAAGTAATGTCCCAAGGTTTAAAGATGTGATTCGTTATTTGGAACAAGATTTAAAAAACAAAACNGAATCCAAATTATAGAATGCAAACAACGATCATAGCGCTCTTGCTTTTTTTGGTCGGAATATGTTTTTTTTATATTTGGAAGTATCGAAAAAATGCAAAAAATTTCGAGCGACAAAGAGTCGATATCGAAACTGAAGAGCTTCGAATGTTTGATTTTCTGCATAGCTTAGGTGAAACACTAACGCAGGAAGGAGGCACGAATCCAGGCACTCTATATAGAACAATAGTTCGAGGATCAGCCATGGTCGTTGAGGCCCATGGAGCAGCATTATATCTAATAGATAAAACAAATGATAACCTAGTATCTCAATACCAAAGCGAGGCTTGCCCAATNTTAATTCCTGTGCCAGAGCATATCGCTCAACAAGCAAAGACCACACCAAACACCATTAACAGCTACAAAAGGTTAACTAGTGTAGGAAAAGAATGGGGGCCATTTGGAGAGGCATTNGCATCCAAAAAAATAATCAAAATTAACAATCTCTCAACGAATCCTCACTTCAAAAAAGCAGATCAAAAAATACACGACTGCGTATCTGCAATAATAGCTCCACTCATTTACGGAGGTAAAGAATTAGGAATTTTAGCCGTTGCTAATAATTCTGACTCAGAAAAATTCAGTCAAAATGATTATGAAGTATTTCAATCTATTGCTGAACAATCCTCATTCGCTCTGGGAAATTCAATAATCCATCGCGAGGCAGTAGAAAAGAAGAACCTTGAAAATGAACTCAATACCGCGAGNGAAGTTCAGCGAATTTTATTGCCGTCAAAGGCTCCTAATCTTGGAGGATATTCAATAAATGGTCTCAATGTTCCAGCAAAAATTGTAAGTGGAGACTATTACGATTATTTTAAAATCGACGAGAACAAACTTGGGATAATTATAGCTGACGTTTCTGGAAAAGGCGTACCAGCCTCATTAATTACAGCGATGTGTCGCAGTGTTGTAAGAGCAAATGCAGACAAAACTCATTGTCCGGCAGAGGTACTAAGAAAAGTTAACTATCAACTTTTCCCCGACATAAGAGAAGACATGTTCATNAGTTTAGCTTATGTCGTNNTGGAAGAAAATTCAGGGAAAATACAAATTGCGCGGGCAGGACATGATGCACCATTANATTATTCTGTTAACAAAAATAACATTGAACCTATAAATTCTCCAGGAATCGCTATAGGCATTGATTCAGGGAAAGTTTTTGATAAGAGCATTCAATCCATCGAACTAGAAATGAATCAAGGAGATTTTTTATTACTCTACACAGATGGAGTTAATGANGCATCAGATATAAGAGGAGAAGAATTCGGGACGNAACGNCTCTATNAAACATTAATCAATACATCTATGCTCGGATCAAAGGAAGTTGTAGAAGGTATACAAGAAAAGGTCACAAAATTTGCTGGGAATGTTCCTCAAAATGATGACATTACCCTAATTGCAATAAATAGGATTTAAATTTTTTTCGTAAATAGCCTTGTAGCAATCCAAATTTTATTCGCTATATTATGCCTCAATTTATCAATTCCCCTTTTAATGAGTAAAAAAAATAAAGAGTCAAAGCCTGAGAAAATCCCAGAGGAACATGAAAACGAACTCGAAATCGAGGAAGTTGAATCTAATGATTCCGNTAATGAAAATGAGGAGGNATCTGATNAAAAGNTAGTAGACCCATTNGAAGATGCAAAAAATGATGCCGCGCATTGGAAAGATATCGCTGCAAGAAATCAGGCAGAATTAGATAATTACAGAAAGAGAATGGCACGAGAAAAAAGTGATGCTATCAGATTTGCCAATGCTAGTCTTCTCAGCGAACTTCTCCCAGTTATTGATAATTTTCAGATGGGGCTTAGTGCTGCGATGAATGAAGATCCTGACTCCATCATCAGCAAAGGTATGGAAATGGTACAGAAGCAATTAGAGGAATTTTTTACTTCACAAGGAGCNATTCCNGTATCAGCAGAGGGTAATGAATTTAATCCTAATTTACATGAAGCTATCTCGCAAGAGACNAGNGANACAATTCCTGAGGGTCATGTNATTTCTGAGATAAGAAAAGGATACACACTCAACGAACGGTTATTAAGAGCAGCAAACGTAATCGTTTCAAAAGGTCCAGAAAATACAGACGAAGACAATGAATCATAACTAGATTCATTTCATGTGATATTTTTTATCTAATTTAAATCAAAATTCACCACTTTAATGTCTAAACGTGATTACTATGAAATCCTTGGAGTATCCAAAGATGCTAGTGCCTCAGAAATTAAAAAAGCTTACAGAAAAGCAGCTGTAAAACATCACCCTGATAAGAATCCTGACGACCCATCAGCTGAAGAACGATTTAAAGAAGCAGGTGAAGCTTATGAAGTCCTGAGTGACGACCAAAAAAGGTCTACATATGATAGGTATGGACATTCAGCTTTTGCCAATCAAGGAGGAGGAGGGGGAGGACGAGGTGTGGATCCATTTGATGTTTTTAAAGAAGTGTTTGGAGGAAGCAGTGGGGGCGGCGGGGGCGGCGGAATTTTTGAAGAACTTTTCGGTGGAAGTGGAAGACGAGGAAGGAAAACCAATAATCGCGGCTCTGATTTACGTTATGATCTAGAAATTACCCTGGAAGAAGCAGCTAGCGGAACTATCAAAGAACTTGAACTCGCAAAGCCAGTCAAATGTAGAGAATGTAATGGTTCAGGTTCTAATAAAGGCACAGGAACTTCCTCATGCTCAACATGCGACGGACACGGTCAGGTAATATCTTCACGAGGATTTTTTCAGGTTCAACAAACTTGTCCTGACTGCGACGGCACAGGAGAAATGATTGAGGATCCTTGCACAGCATGTCGAGGGGAAGGAAGAATTGAAGAACTCACAAGGATAAAATTAAAGGTACCACCGGGTATTTCTCACGGTTCTAGAATAAGATCTTCCGGCAATGGCGAAGCTGGTCTAAGAGGGGGCACACCAGGAGATCTTTATGTAGTAATTCATATTGCTAAACATGATATTTTTGAAAGAGAAGATAATGATTTATATTGTGAAGTTCCTATTCCTTTTTCCACAGCAGCTCTAGGAGGTGAACTTGAAGTCCCTACCCTTGAGGGTAAAGCCTCGATAAAAATTCCTTCTGGGACTCAAAGTTCGACGGTCTTTAGGTTGCGTGACAGGGGCGTCCAATTTCTAAATTCCAATGAACGTGGAGACCTACATGTTCAGCTTCAAGTAGAGGTACCAATCAAATTAGATAAAGAACAAAAAGAAATAATCAGTCAGCTCTCCAAGTCTATAGGAAAGAAAAATTCTCCAATTAGGGAAAGCTTCTTCGAGAAGGCAAAGCGTTTTTTTAATTAGTATGATCAATTCTGAAAGCCATGAGTAGCTTTAGTGATTTGATTTTTTTGATCCTACCTAATTTTTGTTCATACCATTATGCCTAGATTTTATATAGAACCCAAATTATGGGATCCTAATCATTTAGTGCTGAATGGAGATGAGTTTCATCATTGTGTAAATGTACTAAGATTAGAATGCGGCGATCAAATAATTATATTTAATGGTAAAGGAGAAGAAATAACTGCAATAATTAAATCGATCTCTAAAGAAGAAATTCAGTTGAAAAGTCAAAGCCACATTCAATCTGAAAAACTGAAGACAAGAATTTGTATTGGACAGGCTGTGCCAAAAGGTAAGAACATGGATCTAATTATTGAAAAATCGACCGAATTAGGTGCAGCTGAAATTTATCCAATAATTTCGGAAAGAACAATTATTAGGCTTAATGAAAAAGATCGTTTAAAGAAAACAGAAAAATGGCAAAGGGTCGCCATCGAAGCATGCAAACAATCTGGACAAAATTGGTTGCCTCTCGTAAACCCACCTCAAAATTTGAAAAAACTTTTTGAATCAGTTTTTAATAAATTCGACCTAATAGTTATTGCTTCTCTTCAAGATGACTCTCAACACTTCAAAAAAATCTTGTTAGAATTTCAAGAAAATGGTCCAAATTCAGTACTCATACTAATAGGTCCTGAGGGAGATTTCACTCCTTCAGAAATCAACTTTGCTATTGATGCAGGAAGCAAACCTATGAGCTTAGGTCCCATAACCTTAAGGTCTGAGACAGCTGCTATCTATTCATTAAGTGTAGCAGCACATGAACTTCTTTAGGGCATTTAGCCCTTTGGCATAAATCGACCCAAGAAATTATAGCACGTAAAAATTAATTACTTTTTCACTACCCAAACGTTATTAAACCGCACTGGATTACCATGATTTTGGAAAAAAACTGGACCAGGCTGTGGGCCCTCCTTCATGGGAGATGCTGTTGTGGCATGATCACATACAGTCTCATCATGAATTAATACTCCATTATGATGAACTGTCATTTTTGCATTAGCGACTTTTTTACCATCTTCAAATTTAGCAGCAGTAAAATCTATGTCGTATGTTTGCCAAGTTAGAGGAGGAAAACACATATTAAATGCAGGCGCTTTTGTGGAGTAAATTCCACCACATTCATTATGTTGACCCTCTAAACCGAAAGAATCGAGAACTTGAACTTCGTATCGTCCATGAGCATAGAAACCACTATTGCCACGCCCCTGACCGCGAGCGTTTGGTTTATATGGGGTCCTAAATTCAAAATGAATTTTAAAATCACCAAAAGTTTGTTTGCTTGTACATCCCTCCATCAACAAACCATCCTCACTAACACGACCACCTTTCCAAAGATCAGCTCCATTCTTCTTACCATCAAAAAGAACGACAGCTCCCTCAGGTGGCTTCATTCCTAAAGTTGGACTTTTTCTCACTACGCGTTTCAAGCTACCTACTACCTCTCCGTCAGAAGTTACATTCATAACCTCACTTTTTAGGGAAACCTTCAAACCATTAGCCATTTCAAATGATGTCTTCCCATCTACCGTTTGTCCTTTACCACGAACTCTATTTTCTTTGTCTCCATCCCATCCCGCTCCGGGCAACCCACCAGGATAGCCTACAACATCAAATTTTCCATCTCCCAAGGCGATGACTTGCGCGCCGGCCTTACCACCCTCAACTTCACCAGCGTACTCTCCTTGTACCGAATAATCTACATCCACTTTAGATGGGTCTATATAAGTAACATTCTTTGAAGGAGCTGATAACAAAGATGCATTAAATAAGAGGCTTAGGGAAAAAAATACGAAAGTCTTTCTTTTCATTGTATGTGAGTTTAGTTTTTTATAATAATTACTATATTGAATAGACCTTAAACCCTAGTTGCAATGCAAATATTACATCTTTCATTAAAAATTCTCGCTTTAGGCTGTTTACTAACCACTTTATCTGGTGCAGCTCCAAAAGCCAAATTCACCGTAGCCTACCCAAATTTGAAGATAAAGAAGCCTGTATGGGTAAGCGCTCTTCCTGGCACTGATCAAGAACTAATAGTTTCTCAAAGTGGAACAATTTATTCATTGCCAAAAAATAGAGATTCAAAGTCGGCAGGCGTTTGGTTTGACCTCACTTCCAAGGTGCAAATTGAAAAGGACTTTGAAGAAGGGCTTCTAGGATTAATATTTCACCCCAATCATAAATCGAATGGGAAGTTTTATGTATACTACTCAAGACAAAGTCCTAAGCGCTCAATACTTTCAGAATTTGTTACAAAAAATGGCAAACCTGATCCAACAAGTGAACGGGTCGTTCTTGAGATAAATCAACCTTTCTGGAACCACGATTCTGGACAACCTACTTTCGGACCGGATGGTTATCTATATCTTTCAACAGGAGATGGCGGAAAGGGTAATGACCCTTTACTCACCTCTCAAAATCTTTTCTCTCTACTAGGCAAAGTTATCAGAATAGATGTAGACAACAGATCTGGAGATCTAGCATATGGCATTCCTAAGGATAATCCTTTTGTTAACACGCCAGGAGCCAGACCAGAAATATGGTCTTACGGAATGCGCAATCCTTGGGGATTACACTTCGACAAAAAAGGTCGTTTATGGTGTGCAGATGTCGGTCAGGCTCTGTGGGAAGAGGTGAATTTAATTGAAAAAGGTGGAAACTATGGATGGAGCTACCGTGAAGGAGCCCACGAATTTCCATTAAATCGCAATCCAGAATTAGTAACCGAAAAAGGTAAAGACCCAATTAAACTTATTGATCCTGTACACGAATACGGACACGCCTATGGAATCAGTATAACTGGAGGTGTTGTTTACGAGGGTTCCTTAATTCCTGAGCTCAAAGGGCATTATATTTATGGAGACTGGGGCTCAGGATTTGTATGGGGGCTTAAAGTCAATGATAAGGGCAAAAAAACAGCCAACGTTGTAATTAAAGAAAGAAACTCAGCTAAGGGAACATTTAAACCCACGGCATTTGTAGAGCGCTCAGATGGTGAAATTTGGGCGTTGTCTTGGGATGGTAAAATCTATGAACTTACGAAATAGTTAGACTTCAGATAACCATTTTTTAAAGGCTTCCAAAGCCCGGTAACGATGGCTAATAGAATTTTTAGTTTCTGAGGGTAACTCAGCAAATGTATTTTCATACCCTTCGGGAATAAATATAGAATCATAACCAAAACCATTTTCGCCTCTCTCTTCGTCACAAATCGTACCCTGAACAGAGCCCTCGAAAGTTGCTAATTTATTTGAGCCCTTAACTAGTGTCATAACACATTTGAAAGAAGCCGACCAATCAGACATATCTGAATCAATCTCATTTAATTTTTGCAAAAGTTTTTTACGATTTTCGTCATCTGAGGCATTCTCGCCAGCATATCGAGCAGAAAAAACTCCTGGCTCACCACTCAAAGCACAGACTTCAAGACCAGAATCATCTGATAGAACCAAAGAATTTTCTCCTAAGAACTCACCCACAGCAGAAGCCTTTAATGAAGCATTTTCCTCAAAAGTTCGGCCAGTTTCTTCAATTTCATCAATTTCGGGGTATGATTTTAAATCCTCAATAATTTTGATATAAGGCCCTAATAATTTGCGAATTTCTTCTGTTTTGTGAGTATTACCAGTTGCAATAACCAAACGATTAATTTCATTCATAATATTACTGTTGCTTTAAAAAGTACGGTCTAAAGAAAACAATACCCCTAATCTCATGTCTGAACGCCGCAAGCAATACCCTTTTGATGAAATTGAACCAAAATGGCAAAATCATTGGGATAAACAAAATACATTTAGATCATTAAACCCAGGCGATGACGGCTTTAACCCTGAAGCACCTAAGTACTACGCCTTGGACATGTTTCCATATCCAAGCGGCCAAGGCCTTCATGTCGGGCACCCTGAAGGATACACAGCTACAGACATCATATGCAGATATAAAAGAATGCTAGGATACAATGTGCTTCATCCCATGGGTTGGGATGCTTTTGGATTACCAGCAGAACAATATGCAATCGAACACGGTATCCACCCTAGAGAAACTACAGCAAAAAATATTTCTTACTTCAAGGAACAACTTAAAAGTATAGGGTTTTCATACGACTGGGAACGTGAAATTAATACAACTGATCCAGGATACTACAAATGGACTCAATGGATCTTTCTCAAGTTATATAATAGTTACTTCGACAAAGACGAAAAGGCTGCAGCCCCAATCGAAAAACTCATTGAAAAGAGAACAGAAGATTACCCTGAAGAGGGAATTACAGAAAGAAGGGCATACATTGACAACCATCGACTAGCTTATATTGACGAAGTCGCAGTAAACTGGTGCCAAGAGCTTGGCACTGTTCTCGCAAATGAAGAAGTAATAGATGGAAAATCAGAAAGAGGAGGTCATCCTGTGGAACGCAAGCCGATGCGACAATGGATGTTGCGGATTACAGAATATGGAGATCGCCTCATTGACGAATTGGAGGAGCTAGATTGGCCTGAAGGGATCAAGGCTTTGCAGAGAAATTGGATAGGACGCAGTGAGGGTGCCGATGTTCATTTCGAACTACCAGGAACAGGTGAAAAAATTACAGTTTTTACCACGAGGCCAGACACTCTGTTTGGAGCAACTTATATGGTTCTTGCTCCTGAACACCCTCTAGTCCATGAAATCACGAGTAATGAACAAAGTGAAAATATCAAAAAGTATATAGAACAAGTTACCAGTAAATCAGACCTTGAGCGAACAGATTTAGCAAAAGACAAGACCGGAGTATTCACAGGCGGATATGCTGTAAATCCAATCAACGGGGAAGAAGTTCCGATATGGATAGCAGACTATGTACTCATGTCATATGGAACAGGCGCCATCATGGCGGTCCCAGCTCATGACGAACGTGATCATGAGTTTGCTAAGCAATTCGAAATAGAAATAAGAGCCGTTGTAAAAAGTGAGGATGAGCAGATTAACTCAGATCAAAACTGTTTCACAGGGGAAGGAATTGCTTTTAACTCCCCACTAATTGATGGGCTAAAGACAAAAGAGGCTAAAAAGACTGTAACAAACTGGCTCGAAGATAACGGTTTTGGAAATAAATCCGTTAATTTCAAACTACGTGACTGGCTATTTAGCAGGCAGAGGTATTGGGGCGAACCTTTTCCCATAATATGGGATGAGAATGGGAACCACCACCCTTTAAATGTTGAAGATTTACCATTAGAAGCCCCTGATCTCGAGGATTTCAAGCCAACCGGAGATGCGAAACCACCCCTTTCTAGGGCCAACGAATGGTTATCTTACCAAGACAGTTACACGAGAGAAACGAACACCATGCCACAGTGGGCAGGTTCCTGTTGGTACTATTTGCGCTATTGCGATCCTCAAAATGTTGAAAGGTTTATTTCAAAAGAAGCCGATGATTACTGGATGAATGTCGATCTTTACGTAGGCGGTACTGAACATGCAGTTCTCCATCTTTTATATTCAAGGTTCTGGCATAAAGTGCTGAATGATCTTGGCTATGTTAATACAAATGAACCTTTTCATAAATTGATAAACCAAGGAATGATACTGGGTGAGGACGGTCAGAAGATGTCAAAGAGTAGAGGTAATGTGATTAACCCTGACGCAGTAATCGAAGAGTACGGGGCTGATTCCTTAAGGCTTTATGAAATGTTTATGGGACCACTTGAGCAAGTTAAACCTTGGAGTAATAAAGGCGTTGAAGGGGTCCATCGATTCCTTGCCAGAGTTTGGAGATTATTCATGGATACTTCACAAGAAGGGAATTGGGAAATCTCTTCCAAAATTACTGAAATTGATCCTGATAAAAAGCAACTAAAGGTTCTTCATGAGACCATTAAAAAAGTAACAAATGATATTGAATCATTAGATTTTAATACAGCAATTGCACAAATGATGGTCTTCACTAACGCGTTCACTGGTGCTGATAAGAGGCCGCTAAGCGCAATGAAAACTTTCTTGCAGCTGTTAAACCCATTCGCCCCACACATCACTGAAGAACTTAATTCAATTATTAATGAGAAATTTTCTGAAAATTGTAATGACCAGAGTTTGGCATCCTTAGACTGGCCAAAGTACGATGAGAAATACCTAATCGAAGATGAAATTGAAATCGTTGTTCAAGTGAATGGAAAACTCAGGGACAAGATGACAGTCAATAAAGAAGCATCAGAGGAAGACATTAAAGTCCAAAGTCAAAAGCTAGAAAAAATTCAACCCTTCCTTGAAGGCCTAACAGTCAGAAAAATTATTTTTGTTCCAGGTAAACTGATCAATATTGTAGTGAACTGATAAAGGTTTGCTATTGGACGATAGAAAACCCATTTAAGCCATTAGTTTCTTCAACTGATAAGGGCTCTTCTTCATGTTCTAATATGTGATGAGATAAGCTTGAGTTGACTAATATCTCTTTGAGAAAATCCTCTATCTCATCGTCCTCTCCAACAACACATAATTGGACCCTCCCATCATCGAGGTTCTGAACATTGCCTTTAACATCAAAGCCCATGGCTATACGCTTACATTCATAACGAAAACCGACGCCCTGAACTCTTCCGGTGTAATATATTTTAGTAGCGATCATTTTAAAGCCTCATGGGGACGAAGTTTCAAACTTTTGTATAACTTTATCCGCGAACACCTTATCTCCCGTATCAACAATACGCACTTTATCGTCACCAATCATTTTAATAGAAATGTATCGATCACCTTTCGTAGTGGACACCATCTCATCATTATCCTTAGCCAATTTAACACCTCGACGAAATTGAATCGATTTAGTAATGGCATCATAAAACTCTTGGGCTTCTTTGTTATCCATCCACTTAGTCATCCAATAAACATTGTCTGATCCCCTTTTACCTTCACCGTTAGGGTACACTAAGAATCGGTCTCCATGCCACCCTGCAGCCGCCTTAGAGCCATCTCTTTGAGAAAAGTGCTCAATTCCTTTTGAAACTAGTTCAGGCATATTCACAATATCCGGCTGACCCAGTTCATTCATTCTCTGAAGGAAATCGCTCTGATTTAGTAAAAGTGCAATTCCAAGCTCGCCCGCTACATTATTCCATAGAGGATAAACGCCATCAATTTCAGTTGCATTTATATTCCACCTGAAGCGTTCAGGCTCTAAACGCTTTTCAGAAGTATAAAGCTCTGGATGAAGTATTTCCGAAGTGCTAAGAGGAGGCCTTGCAATTGCATTGTTAATAGATTGCCAGCGCTCATTATCATAAAGATTCTGACAAAATCGATCTCCAAGAGAAAAAGGAAATAAGTAATACTCTCGAACATAAGCTGGTATCAGCTCGAATTGCTCTCTCGACATTGTTGTCGCAGCTTGAACATTTGCGGTAGCAGACAAATTATTTTGCAGCTGATAGCGAATCTTTAAAAGGTTTGTATCACCTGCAGCAACCGCCCAAAGCGCAAGTTTAGCATCATCATTATATAGCCAATCATTAAGGGATGCATTTAGTTCAAAATGTTGATCTTGAAGAGCTCGTGCAATTTCAATTGCTAGCGCCGTACTATCAGACGAATTATTTATAGAAGAATCCTTATTCAAAAAGACAGTATCATCACCAACAAAAATAGCCGCACCAAGCTGACCCTTAAGAAGGTCTAAGGTTCTTGATCTAACATCCGTTCCTGGATTAACAAAGCCCATTGCCGAGTAAGCTCTTGATTGGGCAGACGCTTCTTCTGGTGAAGAAACACCAGGCATTGCTGAAAATGCGGAAGACATGGTTTCCCAAGTTGTTAAGCGGTACTTTAGCTTACGCTTGAGAGGTAGCTCCCTTATTTTTAGAGTTAATTCTTCAGCTTTTTTCCGAGCTTTTAACTCCTCAGCGGTCCATTCACGTTCTCCTAATTCCGGCGCTCCTGAATCTCTATAATTTTCCAACCTTAATTCTAAGCCCTCTTTTTCTTTAATTAGGGATGCAACATTATCTTTTTCGATACTAATTTGCTGCATTAAATTATTATTCTCATCCTCTAGCCTTGAAGACTTTAGTCTAAACTTTTCTAAATCTTCTTCTAATGACCTAAATGCCAATTCTTCAGAGCGCTTTACATATGAAGTATTTCTTTCTTTTAAAGTCCAAAAAAGCAATGCCATTGGAATCGCAGCAAAAATAACTAAGCCAAGTGCCGTAGAGGACCTCATTTTATAATATAAACTCTGAATTATTTGTTACGTTTAAAAATTCGCAATCTTCTCTTAGGCTTCGAGTCTGACTTGGTCTCCCGCACTTTATTAGATTGATCAGAATTAGACCTGGGATATTGGACGGCTCCAGAAGGAAGAGGAACTAGGGATCCATCCTTAGATCTAACCCATTTATTTTCTGGTTTACCTTCATTAGATTCGGATGAATGAGCATGATTAGAAGTGGTACTAAAAACTGACGGGTCATCAAGAGCAACCAAATCACCAATAGGCTTTCCATTCTGGTAAGAGACGAGAGCAGGCCTTGACCGTCCATCTAATTTACTAACAACCTTTACTTTGTACATGAGCCTCCTAACCATTTTTCCTTTTGCATCAAAAACTCTTTCCTCTATGAGCTCGTCTCTATCGTATACAAATTCACTAATGAAGAGTAAATTATTCTGACCATCATAAACTCTTCCCTTTCTTTCTCTGCCAAATTCGTCGAGGGCAAACTCACTTCTCATTATGAGTGTATTATTTTTTCTTTTGGTCTGACGAACCAACGTTCTTGTATCTTGGTCTTTTTGAGTGGTCGTGTACGTCCCATCCTTGTGCACGACAGTCCTAGACACTTGATCAGCACCATCATTAGAAAAAGCACCGGGTTTGATAGCCATTCCTGAAAGAATCATTAAAGTAAGAAAAGATGATGTAGTGAGGAATGTTTTCATGAGTTGAGGTAACGAGAATTCTCTGCAGATTATATTATGCCACATCAGTCAGCAAGTTTCAAACCCTCTCCGAAATCGAGCCAGTGGTCAATTTCTGGGGAAATTAATGATCTTAGCCATAGCGGCGTAATTATGGGGATAGTGAATACTACACCTGATTCTTTTTCAGACGGAGGAAAATATAACAGTCAAGAAACCGCTCTAAGAAAAGCTATTGAATTAGAATCCAATGGGGCTGCAATTATCGATTTTGGGGGAGAGTCTACGAGACCAGGAGCTATCGAGATTAATAATGATGAAGAATTAAGAAGAGTCATCCCAGCAATTAAAGATTTTTCTAATAAAAAAAAGAGTCAAACTTTAATATCCATAGACACCTCTAAACCCAAGGTAGCTAAGGAAGCTCTGACTAACGGCGCGGAAATAATTAATGATATCACTGGTTTAACAAATCCAGCAATGCGCGAAGTAGCTGCCCTATCCGACTGCGGCATAGTCTTAATGCATATGTCAGGAAGCCCTAAGGACATGCAAGACAATCCTCGTTACTCTAACGTTACCGATTCTATAATTGAGTTCTTTAACGATCAATTGAACGCGTGTGAAAAGGCTGGAATAAGTCGGGAAAGAATCATTCTAGATCCAGGCATAGGTTTTGGAAAAACTCTCGAGCATAACCTCGAGCTACTTAAATCTTTAGACAAATTTGCATTACTTGATAGGCCACTAATGATAGGTGTTTCAAGAAAGTCGTTCATTGCAAAAGTATTAGGAACGAATGAAATGGAGAATAGAGAATGGCCAACGGTAGCACTCACTTCATATTGCCGAGAATTTGGCGCTTTAGTTTTTAGAGTTCATAATTCTTTGGATAATTTCAACGCGATGCGTATGACGGAGGCGATAATTTCCGCAGAATAAATAAACATGTGATTCAATTTCTTCTTTTTTTGAAGACCTGTTGTATATTAGAGAATCGTGGAGAGTGAAATGATAACGAACAACTGGTCAAATTGGCAAGTTCTTGCAGAGCTTGGAATCATTATCTTGGGCATTTATTTGGTAATTCGTCAGAACAAGTCTCAAAAATGGTCTCGTTTCTTTATCATTCTAAGTATCTTATTAATTATTATTACAGTCACTTCAGTTTACTTTAATCTGAAACTAATTCCTTGGTTCTTAATGGCCGTCACTTTCTTTTTGACGATGTCGATGATTGTAGTGTTCCAACCTGAACTTCGTAGAATATTAGCACGCTTAGGAAGCCGAGCTTTTTCCTTTATTTCAGAAGGTAAAGATAAAGAGTTCATAGACAGTTTGACCGATACTGTCCGACAGCTAGGCGCCAAACGGTATGGCGGTTTGCTAGCCATCGAACGAAAAATAGAACTTAAACCACACCTTGAAACAGGAATACAATTAGATGCACAATTTTCCTCTGAACTAATATTGACAATATTTCATCCGAAGACTGAACTTCACGACGGCGGTATCATTCTTAGGGCCGGTAGGGTTGTAGGGGCAGGATGCCTATTTCCTGTAAGCCAAAGAGAAATCTCCGACCGGAGCATTGGTTTAAGACACCGCGCAGGCATAGGTATTACGGAGGAATCTGATTCGATATCTATTATGATCTCTGAGGAGAGCGGTTCTATTTCTATTTCTCATGCAGGAAAACTTGAGCATGATTTAGATTTAGAAAGTTTTCACAAAAGACTCTTATCACTTTTAGATCTAGGGGATGAAAATGATAATGGTGATGAAACTGAGTCAAATTCATCTGAGCCAACTGAAGATAATAATTAAACTATTAGTTTCAAGATTTCTAAAAGATCGACAAATAAGAATGGATATTCGTTTCATTCTAAGCCATTGATGCAATCTTAATTAAAATTCAAATAACTATGAAATTCTTTGGTACTGATGGAGTCAGAGGAACCGCCAACTTAGGGCATTTAAGTCCAGAATCTGCAATGCGACTTGCTCAAATTGCCACCATGGAGCTTATCAATCAAGAGGGCGACAACAAGCCTGCAGTGATAATAGGTAAAGACACTAGACGAAGCGGAGACATGATCGAAAACGCACTCGCCTCTGGTTTTAATTCTGCAGGTATTGATGTTTATTTGGCGGGTGTATTGCCGACTCCTGCTATAGCCATGCTGGTCAAGGAAATGAAAATGAGCCTCGGAATAGTCGTTTCGGCTTCACATAACCCCGCACCAGATAATGGAATAAAATTCTTTTTTGAAGATGGATATAAATTATCAAAGATTCAGGAAAAAAAATTAGAAGAACGGATGCTCTCAGATGAACAATTTACCGAGAGACCTACATCAAAAGCGATAGGCACTATTAAAAAAATTACCAACTGCACTGACACTTACGTAGAAAAAATCACCGAAGACTTCATTAATAATCATTCCCAAAATTCACCATTAGATGGAATGAAAATTAGCCTAGACGCTGCAAACGGAGCTTCATACGTCTCCAGTACAAGCATTCTTAAAAAACTTGGTGCGGAAGTCATCAGTCATCATAACTCGCCTGACGGAGATAATATCAACGAAAACTGTGGATGCACTCACCCTGAAATTATTGCAGAACTAGTAAAAAAAGATGGATCTTTCATAGGAATATCTCATGACGGAGATGCAGATAGAATTTTAATGTGTGATGAAAAGGGTGAGCCCGTTGATGGAGATGAGCTCATGGCTATCATTGGCTGCCACTTAATAAGTAAAGGTCAGCTTCAATCTAAAACCTTAGTCGGCACGAAGATGAGTAATTTTGGTCTCGATCAATGTATCTCAGAGCGAGGAGGGAAAGTTGTGCGCGCGGACATTGGTGACCGAAATGTAATGGAAATGATGAAGGAATATGGGTCAAACTTTGGAGGTGAACCAAGTGGGCATATTATATGCAAGGATCATAACTCAACCGGAGATGGAATAATCGCAGCGCTTGCGGCTTTAAGCGCAGTCATTGATACAGGCAAGCCCCTTTCCGAACTAAGGAAATGCCTAAATAAGTTTCCTCAAAAGCTTATCAATCTGGATGTTATTAAAAAAGTTCCTATAGATGAACTTGATGCTAAGCCTATAATTGAGGGCACTAAAGATGCACTCGGTGATGAGGGCCAAGTTTTAATTCGATACTCTGGCACAGAGCCTAAGATTAGAATCCTAATAGAGGGAAAAGATCAAGAATTTGTAGACTCTCAGGCAACAAAGATCGCTGATGCCATCCGTCAGCAAATTGGATCTTAGACTTATAAAAAACTTTGAAAGAATCATTAAATCTATTCATTACAGGAACAGATACAGGAGTCGGGAAAACTTTTATTACTGATCTATTACTCTCATCAATCATTAAAAAAAATCAGAGCGCAGTAGGATTTAAACCCATTTCATGCGGAGATCGCAACGACGCAGAACTGATATTCAAATCTTCGTACCCTGAACCGAGCTCTATAGATCTTATCAATCCTGTACATTTAAAAACTCCGGCGGCACCCTTAGCTGCATCATTAATTGAGGGAAGAGAAGTAGACTTAGACCTTATCAAGCGGCATCACCAAGAACTTAAAAATTCTTATGATAATGTCATTGTGGAGGGCGCAGGGGGCTGGGCCGTACCAATAACAGCCAAATATTGTATTGGAGATTTAGCTGCAGAACTCTGTTCAGATGTATTAATCGTTGTGGACAATAAACTGGGCGCCCTGAACAAAACCATTTTAACCTACAATGCTATTCGAGATAAAGGTCTCAGGTTGGCAGGCATCGTACTAAATCACGTCGAACCTGAGAGGGACACAGCGAGCATTTCCAACAAAACCATCTTAGAGGAAGTAATTAATCCCCCTATGATTATCGATATTCTGCATGGAGAAACTGAGATAGAATACCCATTCTAGTTCTCTTTTAGCTCGGCTTCGTTAATTAATGCAAGAGCTCGACGATAAGGTGAAGGCATGGGCAACGATTCGAGTGAATTTATCTTAAACCACTTCTCATTTTCTCTGGAACAAGCATTACCAGATTTGTAAATATGCATGGTCACTTTGTACCGCGTTATACCATACTTTTGTTTCGAAAGTAATTTAGATCCTTCAAGCTCCTTTTCATTCCTAGAAGGTAATTTCCACATACCATGCCGACGCCTTCCCTGTTCCTGTTCTAGTAATACTTTTGATTTACTAACAGCCAATATTACATGTTCATCAACTGAGGTTATCTGTGGCTTTGATTTTTTAATTGGTAAATCTAAAGGCTGACTACTTTGACAACATGAGGATAATGGGCACTTCTCACAATAGACGACCCTAGATTTACATAGAGTCTGCCCAAGCTCCATCAAAGCAGAGTTCCAAGTCCGCGCTCCTGAACTAGGGACCAAATCATTTGCCCAAGCCCAAATTTGTTTTTGCCCAGAAGATGTGTCTATTCTTTCCTGGAAATCAAAAAGCCTTACAATGACTCTAGCGATGTTAGCATCCACGGCGGGCACAGGTGAATTGAAAGCAAAACTCGCAATGGCACCCGCAGTATATTTCCCAATACCTGGTAAAGACTCAATTTCAACCACTTCAGATGGAAATTGATTTTCTAATTCATGCACTACAAGTTGTGCCAATTTATGAAGATTTCTTGCTCTTGAATAATAGCCTAATCCCTCCCATACCCTAAGCACTTCGCTCTCATCAGCAGCGGCAAGGCTTTTAAAATCAGGAAAAGATTCAAGCCATCGGCGATAATAGCCTCGCCCAAGAACCGTTACAACCTGAGTCTGCTGCAACATCATTTCAGAGACAAGAATCTCGTAGGGGTTCGTAGTTGAACGCCAAGGATAGTCTTTAGAGTTTGCATGAAACCATTTCAATAAGGACTGCCTAAAGGGTTTTGACCTATCCAATAGAGGGTGGTCATTTGATTTAGGTGATTTCAACTCTTGTGACATACAGTTCTTGTGGTTAAATCGATACGTGCCAAAAGATATAAATTCATACACGCACCCACTTAATCACAATCAGGTTAACGAATTGCGAGGCATCTTAGAACAGGAAAATTATGAATTTAAGAGTAGGGATTATGCTATTTTTTCAGCAAAAAAAGATAAGCTAAATGTAACTGTTTATGAAAAAGGCCCTAAAGTGCTTGTTCAGGGAAAAGGAACGAAAGACTTTATTCAATTTACGCTAGAACCCAAAGTACTAGGATTTGCAAAGCTAGGTTATGAAGAAGAACTCTATCCCAAGATGTTTGAACCTCACTTTGGCATAGATGAAAGCGGTAAAGGAGATTTTTTTGGGCCACTGGTAATTGCTGGAGCATACACTGATAAAACTCTTACAAGATCACTCATTGATGCAGGAGTCACTGATTCTAAGAAAATTTCAGATCTAAAGATACAAAAGCTCTCTAAAATCATTAAAGAGGCACCAGGTATCGAATATGATGTTATCCTGATAAATCCCAGTAAATACAATGAACTTTATAAAAGTATCGGAAATCTGAATAAATTATTAGCTTGGGGCCATGCAAAATGCATTGAAAACTTATGTGCAAAAAAACCTCATTGCCAAAGAGCCCTAAGTGATCAATTTGCCAAATCATCAGTTTTAGAGTCTTCGCTTGGACCAATGGGCAAAAACATTATTCTCGAGCAAAGAACCAAGGCTGAAGAAGACGTAGCAGTAGCAACTGCCTCTATATTAGCACGTAACCATTTCGTCGAATGGATGGATGCAGCATCTAAAGAATACAATATTGAAATACCAAAAGGGGCATCCATGAAAGTAAAAGAAGCCGGAAACTTTTTAGTGAAAGCTCACGGAGTAGGCATATTGTCCAAAATCGCAAAACTTCATTTTAAAACGGCACAGAATTGGCTTTAGATTACTGTAACATTAATTTTAAAACCTAACATTACTTTTTGAATGCTGAAAATTAGCTTTAGATGACGATAAGATTATCAAGTAAAAAATAGAGTCATTTTTCTTTTGCCAAATGAGTTCAGATCGCTATCTATTGATGCCCCACTCTTACTCTGATTACACAAAAAAATTACACAATTAATAATAACTTTCTGATCAGTATCAGGTTTAAATAATAAAAAAATTTAATGAAAACGGCTACAAAGCGTGACCTAGTGGTAAAAATAAGTAACGAAACAGGGATGACTCAACAACAAGTGTTTGATGTCATACAAAAAACTTTAGATACTATCACTCAGACGCTTGCTGCTGGGGATGAAGTGGTTTTAAGAAACTTCGGTTCTTTTCAAGTAAAAGAGACCAAACAAAAGATTGGAAGAAATCCAAATAAGCCAGGCACTGATGTTGTCATTCCACCAAGGGCCATCGTGAAATTTAAACCTGGAAAAGAAATGAAGGAAAGAGTGGCCAACGTCCTTCCACAGATTCAGAACCCAGGTGACAGCGCACCTCCAATCACTGAGGCCGCACCAAGCCAGGTTTAACAGGCTGAAAGTTCATGGTTAATTTATCATGAAAATCAAAACTGTTTTATTAAATTATTGAGAGCTTCAGCTGCGGGTTCTTCTTTAAAGGCACTTCGAAATTCGCGTAGAATTTTTATGGCTTCTTTTCTTTTACCCTGATTTCTCTTTGAATTGGCTAAGTGAATTTTGATTCGTAACTTGTCCTCAGGAATATCATAATTTTTAAAGGCCCCATTGAAGGATTTTTCTGCACCTTGATAATCCTTATCTATCATTAAATGAAGACCAATAGACTCCATTAAAGAAGGGTCTTTAATACTATCCGACAACAGATCCAATTGATTATTTAAAACCGCTACTTTAAATGCCTTGTATCCATCATCTATGCCCTCAGAAATCTTTATATTAGATTTAAAGGGCTGATAAAGCGGATCCCCTATCATAACCTGCATCCAAGACAAAACCGGTGTCGCGATCCAAGCTGATTCAGCAAAAGTGAACCCTGCCAAAAGTCTAGCATTAAAAATATCGAGGTGCGTCGTCATTTGCAGGAAGGGCTCATAAACATTGCCTAGAACTGCACAGGCACCTCTCGCAACAAGAGGGCCAGCCCAATGCTTGAGCGTCGTACGAATGGTACTAGCGGAATAAGAATGGATGTGTGCAGCAATAGCACCTTTCTTAAATTTAAATTTAGAGTCAGCGAAAGGTCCCTGGGCATTTTGTGAATACCAACCAAAATATAATATTATGTCCTCCCCTAGCGGATATGCGCCTGGTATCAGGCTCGAAAATCGATCGTATATCACTGGTATGCCAGCCCTCTTATAAAACTCTCCGCAATTCTCAAGCCATTTATCTCCGGTCTTATAAGCGGCGCCCTTTGCTTCAGCCAAATTGGCAATGTCAATAAGAGCGTTTCCCCAGAGCCCTGAATTTTCTACGGCAATAGCATCATCAATGAGCCGTTTAGCATTATTGTAATCCGGTCCATCTATTCTTGAAACAAGTAAGCAGTTCGGATTGCCACCTGCATCGGTTGATCTGAAATAGGAATTGGTAGCAGCCCCACTAATCTTTAGTGAATTCCTACTTAAACAGGCGATCTCAGAATCCAAACTTGCGGCATCATTATTGCCGTGACTCGTAATCGTTGGGGAAGCACCTATTTTTTTTCTTTCTGGATCAGATTTGATCTTCAAAGGCATGCCATACATGATGGCTACAAACTTGATCTTAGTATTTTTGGTATTTGACGATTCAGAATCTTCAACTATCTCCCACCAATCATTGACCTCAAAAAGCTCCCTAAGAGGATTCATTATTAGTGTGTCATAGTCTGAACGACTTATAATTTCAGTCGTAGGACATTTAAAACCAACAAGATTAGCAAATGGTATATTTCTTACCTTTGAGTAGTAGGCTGCCAATTTCCTGGAATCAGCGACATTCTGATTATAGAGAACTAAAGTAGAATCGCCGTACTGATCATTAAGCTCAGAACCTTCCGCGAAGTTTAAAGTCCCTGAAATTAAAAATAAAAACAGAAATATTAAAGTTCTTCTCATTTGAGATAACAATCCGCTCATCTTTCACACTCTAACTCAATAATGCAAATAATCACGCATCAGACTGATTGCATTCAAAACAAGAAAAGTCAGAAAAAAATAATAAATTTGATCCCTTAAGAACTGAGAGTCAGAAACTTGCGTACTAAAAGATAGAAAAATCAACTCATAGATATATACTCCCTACAACCAGTTCCTTACGACACAAATTCATAAAACATAAAAGCCTACAGATTAGGGGCTCATTTCATATCAATAATATGGAAAAATTCAGACTTATAATTATATCTCTATCAACGATCCTGTTATTCAGTAATTGTTCACAGAGCTTAGTTAAAGTTCAGCCTTACGATCGCGGAAACTTATCTAGAACTAGCATGTCTGGAGAACTAAACTCTTTAATTACCTCAATGACGGAGCATGGATATTTTTCGAGAGAAGCTAGCTTCGGTGGAGGCCTAATTGGCGGCGGTGGTTGCGGTTGTAATTAATTAAAAAAATGCCAAAAAAAAATAAAATCTCATTCTATGGTAAGCATTTACCGAAGGCAGGGCTAACGAGTCTTTTATTAAACAAAGGAGCAGCCACCCACTTCATTACTTATGAGTCGCATTTTGTAGGGTCGGCAGCGATCACCCAAATTGTTAAGTGGTCATCAGTCGCAGTTGCAGGTTTAGGAACTTATGACGCGGTAAGTGGTGCCACCCAAATTACACAAATTGCCCCATCATCAGGTTCCTCAACGGTACCAGCCAAGGCTGGTGAATTATTAAATCTAGTATATCAGATAACTGGCGCTCCTCACCGAGCAAGAAGCTGGGCAGTCATTGGAGAATTACCAGAAGGTCTCAATCATCTTAACTCCACGAATAGTAATACTGACGGCATCACAGGTACTCCCACTCAACCAGGTAATTATACAATAAGGGTCAGAGCTTATAAAGGATCCAACAACAACGGTTACAATTATACTAAAACCTTCACCATCGAAGTCGCACCAGGCTCAGAGCCACCAATCATCTCTACTCAACCTAGTAATGTTACGATGACTTCAGTCAACGAAGCGAGCCTTCAAGTAGGAGTATCAGGAAACGGGATGAAATACCAATGGTACAAAGGAGAATCTGGAANCACNNNTANCCCAGNNCCNGGCGCGAATAACNANTCNNTNAANGTNGNGNNNCTCAAAGCAGATTCCAATTATTGGGTNCAAATTTCTAATGATTCCGGCACCGTTAATTCTCAAACTGCAAAAATTAAGNTCGTTGATAATTATGCGAGCTGGGCAGAGCAACAGCTTGGAAATAACCCAGAACTTTCAGCCCCTGAAAAAGATAATGATGGAGACGGTTTAACTAATGAATTCGAGTATTTAATAGGTTCATCTCCTGTAGAACAAAGTCTCGATTCAGACACTGAAATTTTGATTGAAGGTTCAAAGATTGAACTATCGTTCATGACTAAAGCCGCCGAGGGAGATGGCTATGCCGGGCTTGAGCGCGTTTACAGCNTCGAAGAATCTAATGATATTTCAAAAGACTCATGGAAAGGAGTTCCTGAATTTCAAAATATCATAGGAAATGGCCAGAAGATCAGCTTATCCAAACCCATTAACGACGCCAAAAAATACTATCGACTTAAGGTTAATATCAGGGAAAAATCTTGAATGGCCTCCAAGTCTTGTTGCCCAATCATCCTAACCTGCTTCCTGCCGTGGGCCAGCTCAGAAGCAATCGATCTGGCACAAGAATACGAATACGGATATCAACTGTATGACGAAGGGGGTGAGAGAATCAAGGTTGAGGCGAATTACTTTAGAGGAAAAATCGATCTAACTGATGAATCCACTTTTAGGTTTCAACTCCTGAATGATTCAATCTCGGGCTCTTCTCCGACAGGGGTTCTTCCAGACGGAGACCAACCTTTTCTCTCCGATCTTGAAGACGTCAGGACTGGAATTNTAGCNGCATTACAATACAACCTTGAAGATCATAGGGTNGAACTCGAGCTCTCAAAGAGTGAAGAGTCTGATTATATNTCAAATGGAATCTCACTNAACTATGAGAAGGATTATAATCTCGGTAATACAACNCTGGCTCTAGGCTTTAATTACCTTGATGACATCGTTAAAGTACCACTCCTAGATGATGAGAAAAAAGACAGTTATGATTTCTTTGTAGGAGTCACTCAACTCCTTAGTAAAAACACGGTTATTTCTGCTGACCTCACGCTTGGATACGCAGAAGGATACCTAAATGACCCTTACAAAGTTGTTCAAAGAAATGAAGACTTTACGATCGCACCCGGAGTCAGTGTACCCATTGTTAATATTTATAGAGAAAACAGACCAGATAGTCGGTTCAGACAAGTCTTTCANCAACAGACCAAACACTATTTTGAATCACTCAAAGGAACACTAAAGGCCGCNTTCCGCCTCTCCAACGATGACTATGGAATCTTCTCGCAAACTGCTGAAGTAGAATGGCGACAAGAAGTTAATGATAATCTCCTCATATCCCCTTTTTACAGGTTCTACAATCAGAATAGTGCCGACTTTTTCGTAAAGACTCTTAACAATTTGGATATTGATACTCCGGCCGATGANCCCAATGGTAGCGGTCCTAACTACTCAGCGGACTACCGTTTATCTTCTCTGCACGCCACAAGCATAGGCCTTAAGATTAATTACAAAGTTAATGAAAATTTCTCTCTCTCCGGAGCCTACGAGCATTATGCNATGGAAGGNGTTGGNTCCGATTCANCGCCTTCNCAAGCATACCCTACTGCCAACACCTTTAGCCTCACGGCTCAAATNAAATTTTAGGANCGACTCATGAGCGCTCCGGACCTGAGCAAATTCCTNANNCCNANTNCTCNNGGAGTNCGNGAACTNNANTTNCGTGCNCTCGGAACAGANTGCCNTGTNAANATNCGGTTANANNCNGANNGAGANGCNCTTCAATTTGCTGCCGATACTTTAGAGTGGATTAAAAATTTTGAGGAGAAATACTCCCGCTATCTAGACACTTCTCTTATTTCAAAAATTAATGCAGCAGCCGGTCAATCATGGATCGAAACTGATGAGGATGCGGAGCGACTAATTAACCTCGCCGATGAAGTGTTCAGAAAAAGTGATGGCATTTTGGATGCCACAATGTTACCTCTCGCCAGGGTCTGGGACTGGAAGAAAATTCATCAAGAATTACCAAACGAAGAGGANATNCAAGAAGCTCTTAGACTNACGGGCTGGGATAANGTCGAGCGCCGAGAAGGTGCCATCTTCTTACCAGAGAAAGGCATGGGCCTTGATTTTGGAGGNTTTGGAAAGGAGCTCGCAGTCGATGCTCTNATCGAGATCTCCCGACGACATAATATTAAAGATGTTCTTATCGATCTAGGNAGAGACGTCTTTGCGAGCGGCGGNAACGGAAAGCACGAGTTCTGGCACATNGGCATTGAGGACGGNAAGAACCCAGAAAGTTGTCTCGCTAGCCTCGCAATCAGTGATCGGGCCGTCTCATCATCAGGCTCTTACGCGAGGNATTTTATGCACGAAAACAAGAGGTACGGTCATATCATTGATCCTCGTTCAGGATGGCCAACCAGTAATGGCGTTAATTCAGTAACAGTGATTGCTAAAAGCTGCCTAGAAGCCGGAATTCATAGCACGGTCTGTTATATCCTTGGAGTGGATGAAGGTCTCAGCTTCGCTTCCAATTTCCCGGAAGTTGATGTCTGTATTCAGTCCGATCAAGGCACTGATGGGAACCCACAATTTGAACGNTGGTTAGTCAAAGAGGATAACGACAAAGAGAGCTAATCATTGCCCAAATTCTGAACGCAGAATATCAAGGTAAAGAGAACCATAGTCATGGTAGAGATTATCTTCGGTGAAGAAATTTCCGGACNTTGAATCGTCTTTTGAAACTGGCAACTTAGCTTTNCCCGAAGTTGGTTCAATTTGAGTATCCTCATACCATTCATTAAAAGAGGTCACCATGATCATGTTTTTTGCTTTCGGATCGGCTAGCGGCATCGCAACGTCTTTAATCATGGAGCGAAAAAGGTCNCCTTCTTTTGATTCTTTAACATCATCAAAATATCGTGATNTTCCAGGGTTCCCTTTNCGNACGGCGCGGTCATTNTAACCGGGAGCAATGGCAGGCACAAACCCAGTACCAACTTTATTAGCCTTANCCTTNGCTTTAGAATAGNTATTCTTNAGNCGNTCAATACCAGCCTTAGTACCTCCTCTAATTTTAGTCGATTGACCNTANACATCGTAAGCCGTTATAGCNTTCCACTGACTCGCNGCACTGNNNGGGTAGTTAGGACCAAAGACGTCATCTCCTANNATGTATANGTTNGGNTNTTTAAGTCNNAGAGATTNTAAAGCNTTCTTACCNTCATCACGCCTGAAGTATACACGAGTCAGGTATATAAATACGACAGGCTTACCATCAACTTTAAGGTAGTTCGGATGATTAAAGTACTGCTCATTAAAGTAATCAAAATCAGGCACCAAATTTTTATAGCTTGGGTTCCTCATCGAACCTAACCGACCCGTTGATTCATAAAGGACCGCATATTTCAGTTTAGAGGCATCAGGATGCTTCAGAATATGGTCCTTGAATGTTTCATTCTGACGGTTTTGACCCCACCAACTCACTGACCAGAAATCAATGCCAGCATGTTTAGACTGTTCAATATG
>PAHQ01000055.1 GCA_002705125.1 Verrucomicrobiales bacterium
TGACGACCAGCTGCTGCAATAACATTTTTTCCATTTACTAGTGGAGGGTTGGCTAACGAAATGACTCCTAATTCCTCTTCAGCGTTAGTCACAACTCTTTCTGCAGTCGTAGTATGACTAGCTCCACTGGACGTTGCAACCCCACCAATCCATTGACCATTTAACCAAAAGCCACACCCATCATCATTAATTAAATCAATAGTAAGCCTAACACCAGAGGTCGACCCATTATAAGTAAACTCTTTACGAAAATAGTAACTAATATGATTAGCATTATCTGAGCTATTTAGGAGAGGGGTTCTAAGGCCAGGCGCAGGAAGAGCTGAACTTTCAAATCCATATAAGCCCCCTTCATTATCACCAGCATTTTCTCTAGTCCATCCAGGATGGGAGAAATTATAATTAGAATTTTTCCATGTTGTTCCAAGATTTATATTTTGGTCATTATAATCCCACGCATCCGAATATTCGATATAAGGAATTCCAACGCTTAGATCAACTTCAGGGTTTGAATACGGCTCTTCCGCCGCTGCTGGTTCAGAAGATCCTGGCGTTCCATTGATACCAGAGCTAGCCCTCCACAAACGATAATCGTCGATGGCTCGACTATCGTCAAAAAGAATTAGGCTGTGTCCTCCACCCGCTGCTGCAACGGGCCAGTTCCCTTTATCATCATATCTAACCGTGCATCTAGTGATGCCATTTTTATCTTCAAGGGTAATTCTTTCACCACTATTACTTAGGTTTCCTTTCCAAGGCCCAAAGACACGTACTGCTGAGGGTAATCCATAAGTATTTCTAAAGGTTCCTGGATCAGTATCGCAAATAACAATTCTTTCAAAAGCTTTGAGAAATGTATTCCTAGGAGATGCTGAACGAAAATCAGGAAACTCAAAATCTACTCCACCGCTCAACTTCCAAAGTGCGATATCAAAAGGAGATGATGTGAGGTTTTCTATCTCTACAAACTCATGCCCACCTTCATTAGGGTGATACATAATCTCGTTGATAACAACCTGCTCAGCTTTGAGAGATTGAGAGGGTTTAATAATAATGATGAGAGAGATGATCGCGGTTAGCAGAAAAGGACTTTTCATTCTTTTATAGAGTTGGGGAGTTAGCCTTTGATTATGAGGGTACTATAATAATAATCTCCTCTCTGAAGGTTAGCATTCACGAAATTTACCCTTGTTCATTTTAAAGTTAATTAAGAATTTATTAACTATCTAAAAATACCTCTTAATATAACTATAAATATCTAATAATGAGTTTGTTACGAATAATAACTCTAACTTGGTTATGAATTTTCATGTAATTTTTTTAATTCTTTTTTACAATGCCCAAACTTAGAAAATGAAATTTTTCAGGAATTAAATTACGTATTCACTAAAATATTAGCCTTCATTAAGCTTTTCTTTTAATTACAAAGTATCAAATTCATAGGAAAACGCTTTTGCGAAAAAACCAATGCACGGCACGGCTATCATATTAGTATTTCTTTTTTTATGCCAAATTGGTGTTGTTACCGCATTTGAGCTTCAATTAAAGCAAAGTAAACTTAAAGGACTATTAGTACAACCGCTGCCCAATGGTGACTTTGCAGGTAAAGCCTCACAGATGAATGCAACGGCAAGCCCACTAGAAAATAAAACCGACCCTATTAAAATTCGATTCAATCAAAGAGTTGGAAAAAATATGGATGGAGCACTCAATGAGGTAATCAAGTACCTGCGAGTAAAGCATGAAACATTGCCCTCAGGTTATGATATTGAAATCGCATTTGAAGATAGATTTACTTCTAAAGATGGGCCCTCTGCGGCAATTTGCTGTGCACTTTTATTGGATTCTTTAGTCACTGGCAAGAAATTAGATTCATTTTTCGCTGTCACAGGTGACATGAATGCCGATGGAAGTATCCAACCAGTCGGAGGAGTTCCAGCAAAAGTTCGAGGAGCCTTTAGTAAAGAATGTAAAATCGTTGCCATTCCTTTGAAAAATGCTCGATCACTTTCAGATCTTGTTTTACTCAACGGTATTAAAACTGTTTCTAGAATACAGGTATTTACAGCAACTAACTTTAATGAAGTTTCCAAAATCGCTTTTGTTGAAAAGGATGATTCTATCACAAAAGCAATTGAAGAATTTTCTAAGGTGCAGGCTGCAATCTTTCGTCATAAAGCTGCAATCCTTAAAAATGCTCAAGTACAAAAAAAACTCAGGGAAATATTAAAACTTGCTCCTAACCACCTATCGGCAAATTTGGCTCTTGAGGTAGCCACAGGCAAATCTCCGAGAACTCTCTCATTAATGGGATCACTGGAGAAGACTGAAAATTTCGCCTCTACGCTTATGCAGGCAGCAAGGTCAGGCACTGATCCCGAGGATGCTCTCGCTACCGATGATTTAGGCAAAGTCATAAATGAACTCAAACGGGTGAGATTAAAGCTAGATAAACGCGTATGGTCTTATGCTGATTCAATTCAAGATTTTGGGAAACTCGTAAGAGAATTTCAAATCTCACCTCCGAAAGGTAACGTCTCAAAAAAGAAAAAACTAACTGAAATACAAATCTCAGCAGAAAAAATAGAGAAAGAAGTCAAAAAAATCCGAAGCAATAAGGAAATGATGGAGGAATTAATCCAAGATTAATTATTATCAAAAAACATTTCAAGAGGAAGAAGTCGTATCTTTATCTCTAGCCATAAGCCAAAGGAGATCAGAAAGCCTATTCAAATAAACTAAAACTGATTCACCTAAATCTTTATCTAAATTGATACATCCTCGTTCTGCTCTACGACAAATAACTCTAGAATAATCCAAGTGAGCTGAGACATGCGAACCACTTGATCCAGGCAATGCCCACCCGTCTAAGGATACATCTCTATCCTCAATCTCTTTTATCCAATTATCCAAATTTTGTACTCGCTCAACTCCGAAATGCTCAAAGCCCTTCTCCTCGTAGAGTTCCATATCTTTAGGAAGAGTGCTTATCTCTCCCATTAGTATAATTAAATCCTTCTGAATAATTTCAATTTTATCTATAAGCTCCAAATCATCATTCGAATATACTCTAACAATACCGAGGCTAGCGTTAAGCTCATCTATTCCTCCAACAGCTAATATTCGGGGATGGTTCTTGGACACACGTCTACCAAACATCAAATCAGTTTCACCATTGTCGCCTCTCTTAGTTGTTATACTCATTAGTTAAAAAACACAATTGAGGATTAAGCCTCCTCAATCATTTTATCAATAGTTAATACGTCCTCCCAAGGAATTCTTCGACGTTGATACTTATTAAAAAGAACTTCGCGAAAAACATTTAAATCCTCAATACTCAAGATTTCATGATCTGTCCAACCTTCTTCAGATTTTTGAAGTCTAGACATAAACTTCCATTCACCTCCATGCTTTGTAGCTCTCCATAAGCGGTTTTCTCCAGTCTCCGTCCGGTCTTTCCAATCATGAATTTTCATATAATTTATATCTAATATTTAACAAAGGATTTGTCATCATGCTTCAATGAGAGTTCAGTTTAACAAATAATATATATTTATGCTGAAAATTATTAGATCAGACATTCTAAAATTATTGGCATGGTTCTTAGGTTCTCTCATTATAGGGGCAGCTTTGGCACCATTTTTGTATCATGGTTGTAAAGCAATCGTTCAATTTAGGGTACTAGGAAGTTTTGGCGATGCCGGGTTATGGCTCCAGAGCAAACTCGATAATGCTCACTTTGGGCGTTATTTTAATCGTTCAATGCTTCTAGGAGCTCTGGTTTGCCTATACCCTTTAATTCGTTCATTAAAATTAAAAAAGGCTCACCTGGGCCTTGAGAAAAATTCAAACCGATTCTCAGAGATGGGTGTTGGGTTCATCCTAGCGGCAGGAATTTTATTTATTTTTGGAATAGTTTATTTTCAGATGGGAATTTTTGAGAGAACGAATTCTTTTAGTTTTCGCATTATTCTCAAATTCATTATTTCGGCAATAACTGTATCCTTGATAGAAGAATATTTATTTAGAGGATTTCTTTTCGGTGCCGTAAAAAGAACTGCTAGCACTTTCTCAACTTTACTTTTTATCTCTTTTTTCTTTGCTATCATTCATTTCCTCAAGCCTCCTTTGAATTGTGCACGGTTAGCCGATAGTGACATTCACTACTTTGGAACAGGGTTCTGGACAGTTGGACAAATATTTGCGCAATTTGAAAACCCAATTTTTATTGCGAAGGGGTTTGCTACACTTTTTGTAGTTGGTCTTGTCCTAGGTTGGGCAAGAATAAAAACTTCATCGCTTTGGTTAAGCATAGGGCTACATGCGGGGTGGGTCTTTAGCGTAAAAATCTACGACTATCACTCAAATATTCCAACCAGATACGATAAAAACTTTTTACTTCCTTACATAGGGTCAGATCTAAAAGAAGGCCTTATTCCACTATTAGGCGTGTTATTAACAGGTATACTAGCAATGTTATGGATAGCCATTAGACAAAAAAATCTACTTCGTAACAATAAAGAATCATGACCAAAGAGGGTTGTCCTTAGAAGATAGGTGAGTTAAATTCCTTGAATTATTGATTCTAAAACATGGCCATTTTTAAGAAACCCCCTTTCCGAGGTAACGCAGATAAAAAACGCGATATGCCTGAGGGTCTGTGGCACAAATGTATTGGATGCGGTGAAGTTATTCATGAGCTCGAACTCAAAAAAAGCCTAAGAGTATGCCCTCATTGTAACCATCACTTCACTTTAAGCGCCCCAGAGAGAATCGAATCAATCACTGATCCAGGGACTTTTGAGGAAACAGATAAAGAGATGGCCAGCGTAGACACTCTAGACTTCAAAGGTTACAAAGATAAGCTTACAAAATATCAAAAAATAACTGGACTCTCAGAGGCAATCATTACAGGCAAAGCCAAAGTCATCGGACATCCAGTAGTTCTAGCAGTAATGGATTTTCGTTTCCTTGGTGCCAGTATGGGTTCGGTCGTTGGAGAGAAAATCACGAGAGCTATCGAACTGGCTACAAAAGAAAAAACAGCGGTCATCATTGTTTCAGCTTCTGGCGGTGCAAGAATGCATGAAGGCATACTAAGCCTAATGCAAATGGCTAAAACAAGTGGAGCTCTTGCCGTTCATGACAGGGCTGGTCTTCCATTTATTTCAGTTTTAACACACCCAACTACTGGGGGAGTTACCGCCAGTTTTGCTACTCTGGGGGATATTATTCTGGCAGAACCAGGGTGTATGATTGGTTTTGCTGGGCCAAGAGTCATAAAAGAAACTACTCACCAAGAACTGCCTGAGGGATTCCAAACTGCAGAGTTTATGCACAAACACGGTTTAGTTGATATGATTGTCGAAAGGCGTGAAATGCGTGAAAGATTGGCTAGTATACTTGGTTATTTATTGCCCTAGTTTCATTTTCTATTGCTAAAAGATTCTAAATAAAATGGAGTATGAAGAAGCCAGGGAATGGCTCTATGGTCGACAAGAGTCAGGTATAAAGCTTGGTCTTGATAACATCATAAAACTCTTGAAAGCGATAGGAGCCGATGGCACTCGAATCCCTATTATTCATGTAGCAGGAACGAATGGAAAGGGTTCAACTTGTGCATTCATCGATTCAATTCTCCGACAAAGTGGATATAAAACCGGCCTTTTCACCTCACCTCACCTTATTTCATTCTGTGAGCGCATTCGTGTTAATGGGAAACCAATAACCAAAATTGAAATTGCCAAAAGAATAAAAATAATAAAGGATCTCGTTAATAAGTGGGATGAAGAACCTACCTTCTTTGAAATTACCACGGCCTTAGCATTGAAATTTTTTATCGACGAAAAAGTAGATGTCGCAACAATAGAAGTTGGGCTAGGCGGAAGACTTGATTCAACTAATGCAGTGCAACCTACCGTCTGCGTCATCACACCAATAAGCCTTGATCACCAACATATTCTTGGAAACAGTATTGCTAAAATTGCTAGAGAAAAAGCAGGCATTATTAAATCGGGAAAACCTGTCATCTCTGCTCACCAAAGTTTAGAGGCTAAAGCTGTTCTCGAGTCACGATGTAATGAAGTTAATACAAGCATCGATTTTGTAGATGATACGCTAACATTCGAAAGAATTTCCTTAAAAGGAAAACATCAAAAAGCAAACGCCAGTTTAGCAATTGCTGCGGTAAAAAAATTCTCGTCAAGCATTAACAATAAAGACTGCTTTGAAGGTGTCGCTAAAACGGTTTGGAGAGGTCGTTTTGAACAATATCACCAAAGGGAGGGGTTTGATATTGTTGTTGATGGAGCACACAATAAAGAAGGCGCACAAGCTTTATTATCAACTTGGAATGAAATTTATGGCGAGAATAAAGCTACTGTTATTTTTGCATCAGCTGCAAATAAGGATCTAGAATCAATAATAGTTCCAATTGGAAAAGTGGCATCTCACCTAATTTTGACTAAACCAAAAACACCAAGAGAGTTAGCGAGTTATAATGAAGTTATTAAGCATGTTTCAAAAAATATCCAAGTGGAAAGAGAGGACTCAGTTTTAAAAGCCATTGAAGTTGCAAAAGAATCTAAAAGAAATGTTCTTATTGCAGGCTCTTTATTCTTAGTGGCAGAAGCGCTTGCAATTCTTGATGACAAGAGCCANAATTTTGAACCTAGCGACCAGTGAATCAATAACTACTTCTCGTGATTTATCTAGACAACAACGCCACAACTAAGGTTCATCCTAAAGTCTTTGANGCAATGGAACCTTTTCTTAAGGATGAATTTGGTAATCCCTCAACGGGTTACGATTTAGGCAAGAATAGTAATGAGGCTGTTACTCAAGCGCGGAACCAGGTGGCACAATTAATAAACTCAAAAGCAGAAGAGATCATTTTTACATCTTGTGGAACTGAATCAGATAATACTGCAATCTTTTCTGCGTTAAAGAATAATTCAGAGAAACGACACATCGTTACAACATCCGTTGAGCATTCGGCTATCATTTTATTTGCTCAATCAATGATGCCAGACATTGAAATAACAGAACTGCCAGTTAACAACGATGGCCTCATTGAATTAAACGACTTACGCGATGCTATCCGTGAAGATACGGCTCTGGTGACAATAATGTGGGCTAACAATGAAACAGGCATTTGTCAGGATATTTATGAGGCCGCTAAAATTACTCATGCAAAAAATTCTTTATTTCATACGGATGCAGTAAATGCGGTCGGAAAAATTTCAATAGATGTGAGTAAAGGTCCGATAGATTTTCTNTCCATTTCAGGACATAAATTTCATGCACCTAAAGGAGTCGGGGCACTCTTTGTCCGGGCAGGGGCACCTTTTTCACCATTTTTTATTGGTGGCGGACAAGAAAATGGAAAACGAGCAGGGACCGAAGCAGTTGCACAAGTTATTGGACTTGGAACAGCAGCAGAGCTCGCTAAGAACAGACTACTTTCAGGCGGGGANGAAAAATTAGCGATACTTAGAGATAGACTAGANAATAATATTATTAGCTCAATNGATGGCGTCCAACAAAATGGTTGTCCAAAACACAGGCTTCCTAACACTTCTCACCTTAGCTTTGAAAATATCGATGCAGGAGATTTATTGATACTAACTAATGAAAAAGGTTTATGTATTGCTAGTGGATCTGCATGCAGTACTGGCAAAAGAGAACCCTCNAGAATAATGACNGCCATGGGCCANAATGATCAAAGGGCCTTATCTAGTGTCCGATTATCAGTTTCTTCAATGAATAATGAGGAAGAAATTGATAATGCATCAAAAATTATTATTTCTTGTGTGGAAAAACTAAGATCTCTAAATCCTACTGATGGAGGCCCTGTTATTTTTGGTTAATAAATTTAAACCCTAATTTTTTATCCATTCAGGAAGCCCTTTATCATCAACAATCCAGGGACTAGTTTTTGCTAAAGATATTAAGGCTTTNATGTCACCATAACGAGCTGCTCCTGGAAGAAAGTCTGGGTGCCTTATACTGTTTATGTTAATAAATTCAAAACCTCCCGTTTCAATAACAACTCTGTTTAGGTTTTTAGATAAAAAGTTTGCTGCTGCTGCCCAATGACCGGCTCCTTGGAGACCAACAAGATCAATATGATTTGCTCCNTNNCTGTTCGATTCAATCATACTGATTGTTGTTAGAATATCTCTTACACGCTTAACAAACAGACTATAATTATAACCATGAGTATAGGCTGCGGCTTCTCGCTTATTGGCTACGGTTCTTGTAACTTCAATAGGCTTACCATCCTTTAAAAATTCACCTTGCATAAAAAGGTCTATACCGCAAACCGCAGTTCCCTGACTTAAAACATTTAAAACATCTTCTTTAAGCTCAGACGAGTTTGCNCCGCTTTTATATAGTCCACTCTTACCCAATTCGTTTAACCATATAACAACTCTCTTATTCCATGAATCCTTTGGATAAAGAAAAATCGCTGGGATACTTTCTTTACTAGTTTTGTTATTAATAAGACCACTCATTTCAACGTATCCCTCTTCTTGATTTTTTAATGTTAAATCCCACTCAACGTCGTTATTTCTTTCTGAGTCTAAACCAAGAACAACCTCCCAACCTTTCCTAGAAACNTCGGAGTTATTAATAATTTTTTTATTAATGTCCTCGGTGAGATAAGTTAGCAATCCAATCTCAAAATCTTCCCCTCCGGAGGGCATTGGATAATCTTTATCCCAAACTGTTAATGCCTCTTTGGTCAACCTTTTGTGAGGTTTTTCCATTTCAGGTTTTTCATGTCCAAGACCTAAGTGTTCATTGAACCATTTATACATTGATTGTCTCGAGGGTAGATTGTAGTTATGGTCAAATTCTATACGATTATGAAGCATAATATTTTGAGGATATCCTAGGACTTCGTAAGTTTTTTTTAATTGAGGAAAACCTTTTGTAGTCATTTCTTTAGTCCAATCATTGGCGGTAGTTAGGCCAATTGGCTTAGGTGCAAACAAAGCAGCAAAAGCCACATTTCCTTCATTAACCCTCAGAAGTGATGCATTTTCACATGTGCAACCACCTTGCATTGCAGTAGAAACCATAACAGCCGGCATTGAAACTTTTACTCTAGAATCAAGGGCTGAGACCATGAACGTTTGAGTGCCACCACCGCTGGCACCAGTCACCCCTATNCTGTCAGGATCAACATCCTCAAGCGCTTGAACAAAATCTATTGCCCTAATGGAATTCCAGGTCTGAAGCATTAAAATGCTTTGAAGATGAGATTCGGCTTGAGGGCTATAGAGTCCCCACTCTTTCTTGGCAATCATGCCAGGTCGCTGGCGGGCGAACCGGNGAGTAATCTCATGGGAAATCTGATGGTTATCAGAATCACCCATCATATCATATTGAAAAACTGTGCATCCTAGTCGGGCCAGACCAATACAACGAGCTTGGTAAGGATTTCTCGCACTATCTAAATTATTTTCGGCACCAATCTTAATCTCTTTTTTTGCTTTTGATTCACCAGCGTCGTAAAAACGTGCATCTTTCCAATGACCGTGTGGACATAAAATACCGGGTCTTTTTCCTNTTTCTCTGTTGGGCCTGTAAAGAGTTCCTGTTAGAAAAAAACCAGGGAGCGTCTCAATGTAAACTTTTTCGATAGTAAAATCTCCACACTCTTTTTTGTCTCTAACAACAGCATTTAAAGGAGAGCGCGTAGGCTCTGGATAAAGTCCGGCGGCTACTCTTAACTCCTGTCTAATTTTAGAAGATCTTNTTNCCCACTCTTTTTTTGAAGAAGGAGGGTCAAAGGGAAAATAACCATTTAGGTCTTTCAATGGTAAGAGCCTGATATCATCGGGTAACTGTCCATTTTTCAGAGCAAGTGGAGCTGCAACCAATTGATTAATTAATCCTAGTATTAATATAGAACTCCATGGAATAAATTTAATCATGACTCAATTATGACACTCTTAGCAGTTGTGTCTCAAGCATGATGATCCAACGAAGTTAAGTTTGCTTGAATTTTAAGTAAATTAAGGAAACTTATTGCTTCTATTCCCCTTACAAAAAAAGCCATAAAAATGTATAAAAAGAGGAGAAGACATCTCGCCGTCACCTTTGCTCTCTTCAAGGTCGCCATCCTAGCCACCTTGTTAATTTTTATATCCTGCGGAATGGTCCTAACAGTCTATGGAATTTTAGCAAAGGGGTATGATCTAAAACAATTAGGCAAGATGCCCTTACCTTCTACCGTTTATGATTGTCATGGAAATGAAATTGGTAAAATTNACGGATCTAAGTTGAAGTTCATAGCACTAAANGAAGTTTCGAGCGACTTTCAGAAAGCGCTAATCATTAGAGAAGATGTCCGTTTCTACGAACACAAAGGTATAGACCCCACCGGAATCCTAAGAGCATTTTATAGAAACGTTTTCAAAAAAAAGAGGGAAGGCGCTAGTACCATAACCATGCAATTAGCTAGAAATAGTTTTAGCGAATTAATGAGTCAAAAAACTCTACACAGGAAGTTAATTGAAGCNCAATTAGCTAGAAGAATAGAAAAAGAATATAGCAAAGATCAAATTCTAGAATTTTATATAAACAGAATATTCTTTGGATCTGGTATTTATGGAATCGAAAATGCAAGCCTTTCATACTTTGGAAAAAAAGCCATCGATATGAATTTAAGTGAAGCCGCAATGCTTGCTGGTATCATTCGCGGACCAAATCGTTTTTCTCCTTTTAGAAATTTTAAAGCTGCAAACGAACAAAGAAAGACTGTTCTAGGNCGCATGCATCAAGAACGCGTAATCACTAGGAATGAATTTCAAAACGCAATGCTTATGGGAGTAAAAATCCTTCCACAAAATTTTAATAAAAAAGAGAGAGTGAAAAGTTACGCCATGGATGCAATTCAAAGAGAACTTAATAATGCTTTAGGNGAATCAAATACTGAAGATGGAGGACTTAAAATCCACACAAGTATTGATCTTCTCCTTCAAAATAAAGTCGAAGAAATATTAGAACGATCTCTTCAAGCTATAGAAAAAAGGCCAGGATACAACCACCCAACTAAAGCCCAATACGATTCAATAAAACTAAAGAAAACGCCTGATTATATACAAGGTTCCGTTGTTATAATGGACAACAAAACAGGAGCAGTACTCGCAATAGTTGGGGGTAGAGACATCAAAGATTCAGAATTTAATAGAGCACTTAATGCAAAAAGACCCTTGGGTTCGATTTTTAAACCTTTTGTTTATACTGCAGCCTTCAATCAAGGTTTAATGCCCGGTTCATTAATTAGTGATGGACCGATAAAAAAGAACGAAATCGAAGGGGCTCAAACAAATTGGATGCCACGTAACCATGATATGAAGTCTTATGGTCTTCAGACTGTCAATTTTGGACTCTACAAATCTAGGAATACAATGTCTGCGAGAATTGGAAACATAGCAGGTATAGATAATATAAAGGCACTCTCGGAAAAAGTTGGGATCAAAATATCAAGTTCAAATCCACAAATATTCCTGGGAAATGTAACTTCAGACCTCCAATCAATTACCAGCGCATATACTGTTTTTCCCAACTACGGAAGAAGAGCTCCATCATTCACAATACATTCAATTGATGACATTAACGGGAAGACCTTTTACAAAGCCGCCGCTCAAACGTACCCAGCGGTTTCCTCAGGCCCTATAACAATGACATGCATGGCGCTTGAAAAAGTAATGTCTAAACATGGCACTGGATCTGGATCAAAAGCTCTTGGCTACAAAAAGCAAGTAGGTGGGAAAACAGGAACAACAGATGATTCTAAAGACACTTGGTTTCTTGGATTTTCAAGTAGAGTGACTTGTGGGGTGTGGGTTGGTCTAGATAAGCCGAAAACGATACTGAAGGATGCTTATGCAAGTAATATTACCTTACCTATCTGGACAAAAATCATGCAGGAATGTGAGAAGTTTGGGTATACAGCAGAAAATATGATTCCTCCGATTCCCATGAGTGAAATTAATCTTTGTAGAATAAGCGGGAAAAGAGCATCGAAAGAATGCATTCGTAGTGGAAATAGCTATCTTGAAAAAATTCCCTATGACTCAATCCCTCAAGATTATTGCCAAATCCATTCTGATATTGGACTGTCAAAGAATCGCGATAAAAAACCAGAAAGATTAAAGGTTTTAAAAAAACTTTTTCAGTCTAATTAATCTGGTACTGAATCCATTATCTCCTTAACTGCCAAATTTACGTCATTAGTACGCATAAGACTTTCTCCAACTAAAACCGCATCAGCACCCCAACCCGCCACTAGTGCAGCATCTTGAGGAGTTTTAATTCCACTCTCGCTCACGAAAAAAATATCCTCTGGNACTTCTTCACTAATCTTTTCAGTATTTTTAAGATCCACTTCAAAAGTTTTCAAGTTTCGATTGTTTACTCCAATAATCTTTACATCTGTCTCCAAAGCTCTTTCGAGCTCATGCAGATCATGAACCTCCATCAAAACCTCAAGCTGATAGGTATACGCACAATCCAACAGNCGTTTTAATTCGTCTTGGTCTAAGGCAGCTACTATTAAAAGAATGGCATCAGCTCCAGCTACAGAAGCTTCATAGATTTGAGCTTCACTGATAATGAAATCTTTCCTGAGAACTGGAATTTCAACTTCTTGTCTAATCTTCACTAAATATTCTAATTTTCCACTAAAGAACTTTTCATCAGTTAATACAGAAATCGCACTAGCTCCAGCCGCTGCATATTTTTTTGCCTGCTGCACAGGGTCAAATTGCTTGGAAATGACACCTGCAGATGGCGAAGCTTTCTTTACTTCCGCAATTAGGCCTAACTTTTCAGAACCCAAATCAATCGAGGCTGATAAAGAACGAAATTCGTTTCTTTCAAGCGCAGCATAACGAAGCTTATCAGCTCTAAGTAAAAGAGGTTCTATTTCCTTTCTCTTATGCGCTATTATTTCAGCTAATTTATCAGACATGAGCTTCAAAGCACAAGCATAGCCAGTTTGTAGGTAACTTCAAATCGAGGTTCGATAACTTTAATAATCCGAATTAACTCGCACAGTTAAACATTTCATTTCATTGTAAAAATATGTCAAAAATCAGTCAAACCCGCAGAAATTTCCTAAGAAACACATCCGCGCTTACTGCAGCACCTCTCGTAATACCAAATTTAGTTTCCTCAGCTTCNCCGAATGGAAAAATCAATCACGCCGTAGTGGGAACAGATGGTCAAGGATGGAGTGATTTGAGCAATATTTCGACACATCCAAATGTCAACATCACAGCCATCTGTGATGTCGACACATCTCGAATGGCTAAAGCTGCAGCTAAATTTCCCAATGCTCGAAAGTATCAAGATTGGAGAGACCTGCTTGAGTCTGAAGGTGATAGAATTGATTCAGTCCAAGTCGCTATTCCTGATCATATGCATGCAAGCGTATCTATCGCTGCTATGAAAAAAGGCAAACACGTTTACTGCGAGAAACCATTAGCCCACGAAATATCAGAAGCTAGAGCAATGGGGGCATGGGCAAAGAAAAGTGGTGTCGTTACTCAAATGGGAAACCAGATTCAATCGAGCATCGAATATCGCTCCGCGGTTATCTTAATTCAAAATGGTGTAATAGGAAAAATAAAAGAAGTTCATGCATGGGCTGGTGCCACTTTCCCTGGTAGCGGAAGGCCTGATGGCGAGGACCCTGTTCCCAAAAATCTTGACTGGGATAAATGGCTAGGAGTAGCTCCAGAAAGACCTTACAAAAATGGAATATATCACCCTTTCAATTGGCGAGGCTGGCAAGACTTTGGCACTGGTCCAATTGGAGATTTCATGTGCCACATAATGGATTCACCATTTAAAGCACTCGAACTTACAGCTCCTAATAGCGTTATCACAACTGGCGTACCAGAAAGATGGACAAATGACGAAAAAATTCATTCAGAAAATTGGCCTGATTGGGCAACTTATGAATATGATTTTCCAGGCACAAAATGGACAACTGGTAAATCGATTAAAGTTTTTTGGTATGATGGCGGAAAAAAACCAGCCAGAAAACTTGCGGGCTTCGAAAAAGATGACAGGCAGTTACCTGGAAGTGGCAGTTTATTCATTGGTGAAACGGGCAACTTACTCTTACCTCATGTTGGTGGACCTCAATTAGTTCCATATTCCAAGAATAAAGGTATCGTAAGACCCAAACTTAAAGGTCGAAGTCATTATCATTCCTACATTGATGCTTGCCTTGGCAAAGACGCCACCACATCCAACTTTGGTTTTGCTGTACCGCTTACAGAAACAACTCTGTTGGGTAACATTGCGAATCGTTTCTACGGTAAAAAACTAGAATGGAATCAAAATAAAATGGTTATTCCGAATCATTCCGAAGCAAATTCNTTAGTTAAAAAAATTCCAAGGGATTTCTCATAAGATAGAAATATAACAATGAATTAATCTATCTATTTATCCTATTATTCTAGTATTTGAGACTATTTGGCTATTAATCAGACTAAAAACTTCTTGAAGACCAACCTTTGAAGGCTAAAATCCCTACCCGCACATGGAAAAGCGGGTGTAGCTCAGGGGTAGAGCGCAACCTTGCCAAGGTTGAAGTCGTGAGTTCGAATCTCATCACCCGCTCCATTTTCCATTAAACTTCAAATCGTTGCTCAGACGCAGATCAACTAAACCCTCAACATTAAATCAATGTTAGTTTGGTCAAAGGTAATTTCTGTTGATGAAAAAAATTTTGTTGAAGAACGTTTTTTAAGCATGGCTCAGACCAATGCTGTTATTAAGCGGCTATCCGGCTCACAAAAATTACAAGTTGAAGTTTACTTGGAAAATGAAAAAGAAGCCCAACGTTTAAAGAAAGAATTAGGTGGTAAAGTTAATAAATTAGAATACAAAAATTGGGCAAAAATTAACGCTTCATCTAATAGACCATTAATNAAGATAAGAGATAAAATTTTGATTACAGATAACTCAGACTCCAAGGAATTAAAAAAAATTAAAATTAGATATCCAAAAAAAATTGTCATATCAATACCAGCTGCACTAGCGTTTGGCACCGGTGATCACGCAACCACTTCAACCTGTTTACGTATGTTAGTAGACATTGCTAAAGATCATCAAAAGAAAAAAAAACAATGGTCCCTTTGTGACATTGGATCAGGAACAGGAATATTACCGATAACAGCTAGTCTTATGGGGGCCTTTAAGGTGGAAGGTTTCGATTTTGATCCTGAAGCTATAGTTATCGCTAAGCGTAATATGGTNATCAATTCAATAGATGGTATTAATATTTATGAACAAGACCTATTTGATTGGTCCCCTAAAAAAGGCANNACGTGGGACGTGATNACTGCCAATATTTTTGCAAATGTTCTTAATCCTAACTTAAAAAAAATTTGGAGCCTAGTATCTNAAAATGGTCATCTTTTACTTTCAGGAATATTGAAAGAACACCATGATAGCATTCTTAAAAATGCAAAAAGTAATGGATTGCCTATACCTGAATTACATTGCAAAGGAAAATGGGTAAGCTTCAAATTNAATAATTGTTAGCCGATAATTTAACTACTTAATAAAATGCTAAGACCTAGGAAAAAATACACTGTTTATGATTTACAAAAGTTAAAGGGGGAGCGCTGCCTTACACATATTCATGTAAAATCGCCTGAAGAAGCTCAAGCCGCTGAATTAGCGGGAGTAGACCTAATGAGTTGTAGTTTTGATTCTCTAGAAGCNCAACTAAGACTCCCAAAAATCATTGAAGCAGCACCTAATAGTTTTATTTCAGTGGCCACTCCACACGGATTATCGAGTTCAGAGGAAGCTATAAAAATTGCTTTTGAAGCTTTAGAAATTGGAGCTAGCTCTGTTTATTGCTCGGCAAGCACAAGTATCATCGAAAAAATGAGTAATGAAAAAATACCTGTGGTCGGTCATCTAGGTATGGTTCCACGCCACGTTACTTGGACTGGTTATAGAGCCATTGGTAAGACCGTCGAAGAAGCTAAGAGCCTCTATGTAAAAATGAAAGAGCTAGAAAACGCTGGAGCTTATGCAGCCGAGATTGAAGTAGTACCTGAAAAATTAGCCACCTTTTTATCATCTAAAACATCCATGATACTAATGTCCTTAGGGTCAGGTCCTAATTGCGACACACAGTTTCTTTTTTCAGATGACATTCTAGGTGATTATGACGAAAGAATTCCCAGGCATGCTAAAGCGTATCGCGATTTTCTTTCTGAAAAAAATCGATTACAAGAAGAGCGCATTAATGCATTTGGTGAATACATCAAGGATGTGAAAGACGGATGCTTTCCAGAAAAGGCTAATTTAATTGATATCAATGATGATCTGATAGAAAAGTCAATCAAGGAAATCGAGTCGATTGATTAATCTATGAATTGATAGTTCCTCTGATCCTAAAATTATCGCCTAAGGCCTTAAATTTAATTTCGGATAAACCGCATGATTCAGACAATTTAACATCTGCGAAAGGCGTACACTTTTGTCCGCATATCAACGGTGCAAAATAAAGACATGCTTCATCGACAAGTTTTCTCTTTATTGCGTTTCCTATAAGCNTTCCNCCACCCTCAATCATGACACTNTTGCATTGGTGCTTATCAGCAAGATTTTTNAGCACTGCNTTNAGTGANCNGTTAGTGTACACTANAGTGTTTTCCCTAAACTCATCTGTGAAAATCTTTGCGGATTTCGGTAATTTACCAGTTCGTGTAAGAACAACTCTCTTGGGCTGATTTTTTCGCCTTCTCAATAACTTCGCTTCACGAATTGTAAGGCGTGGATCATCTTTTCTTAAAGTTTCAGATCCAATAATAATTGCATCCACTTCAGCCCTTAAATTCTGGGTATCTTTGATGGCATGTTCATTAGTAATCCATTGCCCTTCATCACCAGGTCTGGTTAATCGACCATCAAGGCTCATTCCAGCTTTGACGAGGACCCAAGGTAAACCAGTTAGAATACGTTTTGTAAATGGGCGAATTATACGACGACAACTTTCGGATAAAACACCTGTGGTGACATCTATTCCTTGCTTCCTTAGAATTTGCATAGAATTGCCTTGATGACGAGGGTCAGGGTCATTGATGCCGAAGACCACTCGTTTAAAACCCCCTTCAATAATGGCGTTAGAACATGGGGGCGTCTTACCATGAGTCGAACATGGCTCTAAAGTGATATAAATGGTAGAGCCAGAAATAGGAGTCTTTTTAGCATTTTTTATTGCCTCAATTTCCGCATGTGGTCCTCCTGCTCCTCGATGATATCCTCTACCTATAATCTTTCCTTTTTTGACAATAACACATCCCACACTCGGATTTGGGCTGGTACAACCAATTCCTTTTTCAGCCTCTTTGATTGCTGATTTCATGAATTTAATATCTTGTTCTTTAATTTTATCACTCATTATAAAAAATCAGATAGCCACACTGGCCCGATTGATTGATAGTAACCAGTAAATTTATTTTCAATCATGCTGAACGACCATGACAAGTTCACATTATACAGCGAGTTATCAAAACTTTCTAGCGCTGGATTTCCAATTCATAAGGCTATTGAATCAATTTTAGACACAAATCCACCAAAGAATCAGGCCGATTATCTTTGGCAAACTTTAAAGGGCATTAAAGAAAAGAAATCTTTTTCTGATAGTATTCAATATAACAACGGCATCACTTCTTTAGAGATTTCCCTAATATGTTCAGGAGAAAAGAGCGGTAAGATTCCAGAAATTCTCAGCCTTCTCTCCAATTATTTTAAATTACAAAATAATTCAAAAAAGAAAATTAGAGCTGGCCTCATTTACCCAATTNTAATGCTTCATTTTGCTGTTTTGCTACCAGCACTCCCCAGAGCAGCGGCAAGTCGAAACTTAGTAGGTGAATTGATCATGGCTTTAATAACACTTTTGGTCTGCTATTTCATTTTAGTTATTGGTACTTTTCTAGTTCGCCATTTCCTAAAAAAGGCCCAGCATGTTGCGTCTTATGACAAACTGTTTAATAGGCTTCCATTAATTAATAAAGTAAGAAGAGCTTTTGCCTTATCTAGATTTACAGAAATTTTAAGAATTCATCTCATTTCATCTCACACTGTTTCTGATTCGTTGAAAGCGGCATCAGAAGCCTCTTTAAGTGGTGAGATTGTTGAATCAATGTCTCAGGAAGTACTTCCTTCTGTGAATTCTGGTAATCCTGCTGGACCTAATCTCGCATCACTAACTAAAATTTTTCCTCCAACATTTACACGATCATATATAACGAGTGAGGAATCAGGAACTCTTGATGTAGAACTGGCACAATGGTCAAAGATTTTTTCCGATGATGCCNAATCTCAATGTAATAAAATGTCTAAAATGGTTCCAAAGGTCATGTATGGATTCGTTGTAATAATTGTCATATGGCAAATATTTAAGATTTTTGGTGTCTACTTAGAAACTTTTGAACGTTTTATAGAATATTAGATCAAGATTCAAAGTGCATTTGAGAATTGAAAAATATGTTTTTTAGCTAAATAATTAAGAAATATGAAAATTTAAGAATAAACAACTTGCTATAACTGTATTTTTGAACACTGTAATTATGTTCACATAATCACATAACACGTTAAAATATGCCAGCAATAGCAATACCTAATAAAAAAATCGATTCAAAGCCAAAGCCAAAATCAAAAAAAGAGGTGCCTGAAAAGAAAACTGCAATTACAAAAGATAGCCCTGAAACGGCAAAGCTTGCCACAATGAGGGCCAAAAATCTTGATCTAGCGATTCAACAAATACACAAGGACTACGGTGAAGGTTCCATTATTAGAATGGGAGATGAGTATCGTGTAGATGTTGATGTCATCCCTACTGGAAACTTATTAATAGATCGAGCATTAGGAGTTGGTGGATTTCCCAGAGGTCGTATAATTGAAATATACGGTCCTGAGTCATCAGGAAAAACAACACTTACGCTNACCGCAATCGCACAAGCACAAAAAAATGGTGGTCTTGCAGCCTTTGTGGATGTAGAGCACGCATTAGATCCTCAGTATGCAAAGAAATTAGGAGTAAATATGGATAACCTTTTGGTATCCCAACCAAGTTCGGGAGAGGAAGCCTTAAGAATAGTGGAAACTCTAGTGAGGTCTAATGCATTAGATGTAATTGTTTTAGATTCGGTAGCTGCTCTAGTTACCAAACAAGAACTAGATGGAGAAATAGGTGACTCAACAGTTGGAGCGCAAGCAAGACTAATGAGTGCGGCAATGAGGAAGCTCACATCAATCATAGCTAAAGCTAGAACAACATGTATTTTCACTAACCAAATAAGAGAGAAAATAGGTGTGATGTTTGGCAACCCAGAAACAACACCAGGTGGAAGAGCTCTTAAATTTTATAGCTCAGTAAGAGTGGATATAAGAAGAATTGGAGCGATTAAGAATACAGACGGTTCAGTATCAGGAAATCGAACAAGACTGAAAGTTGTTAAAAACAAAGTAGCCCCACCATTCACTGAAGCGGAATTTGATATCATGTATAATGAAGGAATTTCAGCAGTCGGGTCATTGTTAGATTTAGCTCTTGAACATGGTATTTTATTAAAAAGGGGATCTTGGTTTAGTTATAATGGTGAGCAACTTGGTCAGGGAAGAGATGCAACTAAGGAAGCAATAAAAGCTAACCAAACACTTTACACTGAAATTGAATCTGCTGTAAAAAATGCAATGAACGGAAACGGTGAATCAGAAGAAGAATCAATCGAGTTTTGAATTGGACCTCATTCCCCATTAAGAGAGCGACAACCTCTAAAAGGTAGTCGCTCTTTTTTTATATATAATTTTTGAAATACATGTATTTTTTAATTCAAATAAAGAAATTATGTCAGCATTAGCAGTTTCTGATTGCCGGAAAGCTTTTAAATCAATAAGAGTCAAAGTGAATANATTAACACCATAATTGTTTATGAACATAGGNACTCCATTAACGCAAAGGGCAACTAAAGTATTATTATGTGGTTCTGGAGAACTAGGTAAAGAGGTTGTCATTGAATTACAACGGTACGGTTGTGAAGTCATCGCTATTGATCGCTATGAAAATGCTCCAGCAATGCAAGTTGCTCATCGATCCTATGCGATTGATATGCTAGATGGACATGCACTGCGAACAGTCATAGAAAAAGAGAAACCGCATTTAATAGTTCCAGAAGTAGAAGCTATAGCAACTGATATCTTGGTGGAGATTGAAAATGAAGGTTACAATGTTATTCCAACGGCTAGAGCCGTTAGCTTAACGATGAACAGAGAGGGCATACGCAAACTTGCGGCCGAAGATTTAAAACTCAAAACATCACCTTATCGCTTCGCTTCTACAAAAGAAGAATTTGATAACGCAATCCAAGAAATTGGTATCCCCTGCGTGGTAAAACCTATAATGAGCTCCTCGGGGAAGGGCCAAACGACATTGACCTCATCGGATCAAGTTGATACTGCTTGGCAATATGCTCAAGAAGGTGGAAGAGCAGGTGCGGGTAAAGTGATTGTAGAGGGTTTTGTAGAATTTGATTATGAAATTACACAGCTGACTGTGTGCCATATAAATGGGACTTCCTTTTGTAAACCAATTGGCCATGTACAGTCAGACGGTGATTACAGACAAAGCTGGCAACCACAAGCCATGACTAATGAGGCAATTCATAAATCAAAAGAAATNGCAGAATCTATCACCACAGCATTAGGAGGTTTTGGTGTTTTTGGAGTTGAGCTATTCATTAAAGATAATGATGTTATTTTTAGTGAAGTTTCACCTCGTCCTCACGACACGGGATTAGTTACGCTTTTATCACAAGATCTTTCACAATTCGCATTACATGCAAGGGCTATTCTTGGACTTCCTATTCCCAACATCATGCAACATGGGCCAGCCGCTTCTAGTGTTATATTAGGTGAAGGAAATTCCGATGAAATCTCATTCAATGGTGTCGATAAGGCGTTAATGGAACAAGACACTCAAATAAGATTATTCGGTAAACCAAGTATTTCAGGTCGAAGAAGACTTGGAGTTGCCATCGCTAGGGGTAAAACGATCGACGAGGCTAAAGAAAAGGCAATCAAAGCGAGTTCAGCGATCAATATCCAATATTAAGTTCGCCAAATTGTAAGTTTTCACTTGCCTTTAAGTCCCTATGGGCTAGAAGAGAAATCCGCACAACGCTGACGCGGGAGCTCGACATTTCGAATTTAGCCTTGGAGGCTTCCGGTAGCGGAAGCCTTTTTATTTGTAAATCGCCAAGAATTAAAACTTATCACCTTAAAAAATCATGGATTTTATAGCTGAAACTATCGCAGATCTTTCGCCATCATTAACACTGTCTATTACCAGCCAAGCAAAACAAATGCGAGAAGATGGTATTGACGTTTGTGGNCTTGCAGCTGGAGAACCTGACTTTGATACTCCTCAGCATATTAAAAATGCAGCCATTGATGCATTGCAGGATGGAGAAACAAAATACACNGCTGTAGCCGGGCTCAAAGCGCTAAGAATGGGACTTGCTAAGAAACTCAAAGAAGAAAACCAAATTAATTACGAACCGGATGAAATTGTGGTTAATTGTGGTGCCAAGCATTCCTGCTTCAATGCGATAATGGCCTGTTGCGATGCAGGTGATGAAGTTATCATTCCTTCACCTTATTGGACGAGTTATCCTGAAATGGTAAATGCAGTTGGTGCCAANCCTGTTTTTGCTGAAACAAAACAAGAAAACAATTGGAAGATCACGGCTGAAGAGTTTGATAATGCAATGACCGGTTCAACAAAAATGATTATCATTAATTCTCCAAACAATCCTACTGGTGCTGTTTATACAAGAGAAGAGCTTGCAGCAATTGGTGAAGTTGCAGCATCTGAGGATATTCTCATACTCTCAGATGAAATTTACGAAAAGCTTGTNTATGGGGAATCAAAACACGTTAGCATGGCTTCAATTAGTGACGAAATCAGAAGGCTCACGATTACAATTAACGGTTTTTCTAAGGCTTATTCTATGACAGGTTGGCGATTGGGATATACAGCTGCCATCAAAGAAATTGCAGATGCTATTGATACTATTCAAAGTCATAGTACTTCTAACCCAACAACATTTGCTCAATTCGGAGCAATAGCAGCATTAACTAGCGATCAATCAGAAATCGATGATATGGTCGAAGAATATAATATTCGCAGGCAATACGTTTTAGGTAGACTTAATACGATTGCAAATATTTCAACTATTGAGCCTGAGGGAGCTTTTTACTTCTTAATCAATATTGAAAAAACAGGTATCAAGTCNGTTAATTTTTCAGAAAAACTTCTTAGTCGCATGCAGGTTGCTACCATCCCAGGAGTTGCCTTTGGTAATGATCAAACAATTCGAATTAGTTATGCTACTAGTCTGCCTATTATAAAAGAGGGACTTGATAGACTTGAAGAATTCTGTAGGGCTCATTAATTAGATTTTTATATTCGCCAACTCGAATGCATTCGGTCAGATTATTTGGCTAAATGCTTCCTAAAATCTTAACAGAGATTCCTGGACCAAAGTCTCGTCAACTCGGCGAGGAATTACAGAAGTATGAGTCTAGAAATATAACTTTTATATCCGAAAAATTTCCTATTTTTTGGGATAGTGCGGACGGTATAAATGTTTGGGATGTTGATGGCAATCGTTTCNTGGACCTAACTTCAGCATTTGCTGTTTCTTCGCTTGGTCACAGAAACCAATTCATCACTGATGCCTTAATAAGACAAGCCGGCAAACTTTTACATGGTATGGGGGATGTTCACCCCACAGAATTGAAAGTAGAATTGTGTAAGAAAATTAGTGAATTGACTTATGAGCGATGGATTGGCGTAAAAAGTAAATCAGTTCTTAGCTCCTCTGGAAGTGAATCAATTGAATGTGCTCTTAAAACTGCGTTGCTCGCTACCGGTAAAGAAGGTGTCATTTGTTTTAAGGATAGTTATCATGGAACAAGCATCGGAGCTTTAGCGACTAGTGGAATATCTAGGTTTAGGGAACCNTTTACTAAACAAATTGCTCAATTTGGAATTACTGCACCTTATGGAATCAANGGTCTATCTGAAGTTCACAATATAATTAGTTCAAATAATATTGGAGCCATTATTGTTGAACCTATCTTAGGGCGAGGTGGAAAGGTTGTACCTGAAGAAGAATTTTTACCTGAGATTCGTGAGATATGCGACAAACATAATATAGTTCTAATTTTCGATGAAATATATACAGGTTTTAATAGAACTGGTAAATTATTCGCCTGTGAACACTGGAATGTGGTTCCGGATATAATATGCCTAGGCAAAGCGTTGGCCGGAGGTTTTCCACTCTCAATATGTACAGGAAAACCGAATGTTATGGACGCTTGGCCTGTGTCCGATGGGGAAGCAATTCACACATCAACTTTTTTAGGTAATCCAATGGGTTGTGCCATGGCTTTGGAATCTTTGTCTATACATGCTGATCCTACCACAAAGTCGAAAGTTAATAATAAAAGCGCGTTTTTCATAAATACTTTAGAAAATATTAAGCACCCCTATAGAGGTAAGGTCCGCGGGAAAGGGCTGATGCTTGGTCTAGAGATATTGGATGATTCAGGGAACCCTAATGGTAAACTGGCGACAAAGCTTATTAATGATTCATTGCAAGATGGCATTATTACGCTTGCTGATGGGCCCAACGGTCACGTCTTAGCTTTGACTCCACCATTTGATATCTCAGATGAAGAAATTCTTTGGACTTCTCATTCGATTGAGAAAAAGTTTAAGATTTCCAGCTAAGTGCACCTTTTTTCCATGCATATAAGTAGGCGATTAGAAGAATCCCAACGAAACCGGACATACTTAAAAAAACCATTTTTGCCTGCCCTTGTTCTATGAACGAATTAAATGACACTGCCCATGGATACATGAAGACGACTTCTATATCGAAAATAACAAACAACATCGCTATAACATAAAATTTAACGCTGAATCTCGGCTTTGCATCTCCAATAGGTAGCATGCCACACTCATAAGCGCTGTCTTTGACTTTGTTAGATTTAGCACTTTTCCCCAAAAGAACACTTACTAGGAGAGTAGAAACNGCAAAAGCAGTCGCAATTCCAAGTTGCATAAGAACAGGTATGTATTGATCTANCATNCGGTGTATNTAAATTACGGATCGATATATAAAAATTTCAATAAAAACTATTCAAAAATAAAAAAGGCAGGAGCACATTAATGCGCTCCTGCCCTTTGATAATTGTATTATATTAAGCTTGTTGCTTTGCCTGTTGAGCAGCTATGTAAGCACTGGAAGCTTGCTCAATGCCTTCAAGGCCCTTGTAGCACTTGGCATTTTTCTCGACTAGACCTCGAGTGACAAGATTTTGAAGTTTTTCATATGCCCTTAAGCGAAGCATTTCTTCTCCTCCACTTACTGCATTTTTTTCTTTTAGGTTTTCATATACTAGCTCAAACAATTTATTAAATTCTAGAGCATCATCATTCTCTTTGAGCACAACAACCAATTCGTCGGTTACGTGATCAGGTATTCTCCGGGAAAACCGGGTTCTGCGTGTTGTAGCCATATTTTTTATATTTTACCACAATCAAACCTCATAAACCAAGATTAATGAGCTTTAATTAAAGCCCTAGGGCAATGAGAATCGATTGAGGGCGCGTACAATAGCCGCAAAATTGGAAAAAACCAGTTTCTTTTGAATTTTTTTAGTNTTTATGGGGATTTTAAGTCCCCAATCACGCTTAAACCCTCACTATTAATGAGAAAAACCTCTCTACTAACAGGATAAATTGCATCAAGAAACATTTGGTAAAACGTTTTTTTGTAGCTATTGAGACTATTTTTATCGGCAGAAAAAATCAAAATTGTGCTTCTATTGGGAATCACAACTAATAAATTAGCTCCAAATTTAGACTTAAATATTTCCCTAAATTGTAATGTTTTAACGGTTCCAATGAGTAAGGGGCTTTCTGACTGGATAAGGGCATATTCGATTTCACCTGCAGAATTTTTTACATATACAGGCTTAATAGACTTTAAATAATTCCTGGAAGCTAAAAGAGCCGCTTCTCTAAATTCTTTCCAACCTCCACTATATANACTTCTAAATTCTTCAGCACCGTATAGCTTTACACCAAGCCCTCCCAAATAACCTGCACTATATGCTGTTTGCTTTGCACCAGGAACCATCATAATAACCCCAGATCTTATATTCTTAGGCTGAATAATAAATATCGGTTCCTTTAATTTATTAGATACATCATTTTTTCTTAAATGATCTTCCTTTAATATTTGAGCCATACTTAATTCTGGACTAAATGACCAAATTATTAAGATGATTATAATAAAGGAATGCATGAATGTAATTAATGGTAAGATCTTTACCAATGGTACTCCAATTAATAAGTATCAATTTAAAAAAGNACGTTGCTATCTGTTTTTTCCTGTTTCCCATTTGTACTAATGATTACTTACCTAAATGGAGTTTTATCTGAAATTATTCCCGGAAGATTAACCATAGATGTTGGAGGAATTGGTTATGAAGTATTAGTGCCGCTTTCAACCAGCGATAAAATGCCTGACGAAGGAGAGAACATCCAAATCTTAACGCATCTACATATCCGAGAACAGGAGCAGACCCTATTTGGCTTTGCAACAAATGACGAACGTGACCTCTTTCGNCTTTTAATTCATAGAGTTTCTGGAATAGGTCCAAAGCTAGGGCTTGGAATATTAAGTGGGATGTCAGTTGATGAATTTAAAAATTCAGTAATAAGCGGAGATATTACTAGTCTGTCCAAAATAAATGGTTTAGGAAAAAAAACCGCAGAAAGAATAATTTTGGAGCTTAAAGACAAAGTAGGTGTTACAGAAACTTGGAGCGCAGTAAGGGACGACACTAAAGGACCTGAGAGTGTAATTCATGATGCTGTGTTAGCATTGATTTCACTTGGTTATAAACAAAATGAGGCTTTGAAAGCAGTGAACGAAATTAAAAAAACAAACTCCACAAGCCTAGACTCAGATGAATTGATAAGATCTGCTCTGCGAGCAATGAAATAAAATATCTTAATAATTAAAACTCTTCCTAATGCTCTCCAATAATACGGACTCAGCCGAAAAGAGGGTAGATTTCATTCGAAAATCATTTCCGCATTCTGGTCTTTTTTTAGACAAGACATGGAGGCAATCACCTTACCCAGTTGTAATATCAAAAAAGATCTCAAAGCAACTTCATGATCTAGGCCTTTTTCTTGCTGACTACTTAAGAGCTTGTAATTCAATATATTTTCAGAGCCATATCGGAAAAGCACCGAAGTGGGTTGCTAACTATCTTGATGCGGGAAAACCACAAACTATCATTAATCAAGGTCGGCATAAGACTTTAAAAAATGTTCTCCCAAAGATTATACGCCCTGACCTAATTCTTACTGAAGAGGGGTTTGCTATTACCGAGCTTGATAGCGTGCCTGGAGGTATTGGCTTAACCGCATGGTTAAATAAAACATATTCTGCACTAGGCGATAATGTTTTAGGAGGCTCGACGGGAATGATTGAAGGGTTTAAAGGTATTCTACCAAAAGGCGCTGACATTGTAATTAGTAATGAAGCTAAAGACTATAAGCCTGAAATGGAATGGTTGAATGAACAGCTTAATGAAGGTCATCGTGATAATTATTATGACGTCTTAGAGGCAGAAAGTTATGTGGTTAAAAATAGAGATGTTTACCGTTTCTACGAGCTTTTTGACTTAGAAAATATAACCTCTTCTGACGAAATATTTCAACATGCTGCAGATGACAAAATAGAAGTAACTTCACCTCATAAGGCATTTTTAGAGGAGAAAATGTGGAGTGCTCTTTTTCATTCAAAACCACTTCGCTCTCAATGGTTAAAATGGATGAGGCAGTCTCAATTTGAAAAACTCCAATCATATTTNCCTTACAGTTGGATCATTGATCCAAGNCCAGTTCCTCACTATGCAGAATTACCTAGACTAGGTATTAACAATTGGCACGAATTATCTCAATTCTCTCAAAGAGAAAGAGATTTGGTGCTTAAAATAAGTGGTTTCTCGGAACTTGCGTGGGGTAGCCGCAGCGTTAAAATCGGTCATGATTTATCTGGTAAAGATTGGAAAGACGCGGTTGAAATGGCAATCAAAGATTTTCCATCTAGACCCTGGGTAATGCAGAAATTTAAAAAAGCTAAAGTCTTTAAACATTCTTACTGGGATATCTCGGAAGACAAAATTAAAACTNTAGATGTTAGAGCAAGGCTCTGCCCTTATTACTTTTTATCAACAAATGATGATTCGATATCGGAAGTTAAACTTGGTGGAATATTGGCAACATTAGTTCCTTCTGACAAAAAAATCATACATGGAATGAGTGAAGCTATAATGGCACCATGCATTGAAGAGTAATAAAAAATCTATTGAACCTGATTTTCAGGTTTTTCAATAGATTTAGATTCCACGATCCCTGACATCAATGAACTGTTTGGTATATTCAAGTGATCGCCATTCGCATTTTCGAGCTGAGTCGTTACTGGACCAACAGCTACGACTTTCCCTGATAAAGAATCCTGATCTTTAAATCTTATACTTGTTCCTACGGGGTATAAATCCCTCGCATAAACCCCAGAAACAATATTTTGAGCCAAAGGCCGCATTCCTAGCCCTAAGGCTAAGGCAGTTGCGATAGCGCCTCCTAATAAAAGTATTTCAACTGTGTGTCGTATCAGTGTCGTATCTACACCAAGCGTACTTATCGCAATGGTTAGGACCAATACTAATATAAAAGCATAAACGAGATTAGCGAGTGCTCTGGCATAATCTAATCCAACTCGAGTAGCACCATTAGTTACAAAGCCTCTTACGAGATCACCAATAACAAAACCAGCCACAGATATAATGATAGCCGTAATAACGCGGGGCAAAAAACTAACGAGACCATTAAGAGGCTCTGAAATTTGAGGTAATCCCAGAGAGCCAGCCGATGAGCTTAAAAACATTATCATCAAAATCCAGAAAAGCGTCTTACTAACTATCATAGAAAATGGAGCACTATCATTTGCTCGTAAGAAAATTCCTGAAATTCCTGATCTTTCTATTAGAGGGTTGTTAGCTAAGTTTTCTTTTAATAATCCTCCAAATTTTTCTAATANAAACCGAGCCGCCTTGGCAACTATATGAGAAATAATATAACCAACTAAAAGAAGAATGAGTGCGATTAATAATTTAGGTATGAAAGCTAGTAATTCATTACCCATGTTGGAGAATTGCTGAATTAGTTCAGATCCCCAACTCTCATTTTCTGAAGATGCTGTTGATGATTTATTACTATCTTGAAGTTGGGCAATTACTTTAATCATTCTTTATCATCGGTTATTTTTTTGGCTGCGTTTTTAGGACTGGCACTCTTCACAACACCCACAGTGGCAGTAGCTAATTCGGAAATTCCAGATCCTAATGTTTTGAAAAGAAAGGATACTGAATTCTCGACTACCAAAGTAAATTTTGCTCTCTCAACTATTCTCTCAATTCTTCTTAGGTCTTCTAGCTCCAGTTCACTCAATGAAATCTGATCCACTTGGCTTGATTTAGAGCTCTCGTCTNTTGCTTCATCCTTGAAAATATCAAGCATCTGNGCATCCTGTTCTAAGAACTGAGCGTCTGTAATCATTCTACTTAATACCTCCCTCCAAATCCATATCATTGTAGATTTCTTTAAATCTCTCCTGAGCACGATATAACCGCATCTTTGTTGCACTCAAACCAATTTCAAGAACGTCAGATATTTCTTGAATGCTAAGGCCTGATATATACCTAAGGGTGACAAGCCTTCGCTCATCTCCGTTCATTTCTGCTATTACATCATGAACTCTACCGGTAAGCTCATTATGAGAATCTATATTAGAATTAGAAAGTTCTTCATTTTCGACTTCTTCTTTCAATTTGGCATGATATTGATTCCTCCGGGCATCTTTTCGCCTAGTCTCTATGCACCGATTATAAACAATTCTGTANAGCCAAGTTTTAAACGCAGACCTTCCCTCAAATTGACCGATTTTGTGAAACACCTGTAAGAATGAATCTTGGCAAGCTTCTTCAGCATCTTGGACGGAACCGAGCATTTTCAAACAACTTCTATAAACTAATGGTTCATGGCGCCTAAGAAGCTCACGATATGCATTAACGTTGTAAGGAAGCTCAGCTTTACACCGAGCCACCAATTCATCATCAGATAATGCATCCACGGCAGTTCATCTAAGGCTGGCCCTGAATTTAAAGATGGTAATAAATTAAAGTTTTACCATCTCTCTATTTTAGATGTCACTCGACCCANTAAAGGTCACAACCTTATTGGAATTTTTGGTTTTTTTATTGTTTAGTTTACTTAATTATCAGAATCCATGCTTTTGAAGAAAATATAAACAAAAAAAACTGCNTTCAGTATTAAACCCTAAATGTATTACTCTTAATATGTTATAAATTCCAGATAACGCTTAAACCATTAAATTTGAGGATTCTGNGGTTTTTTCCTATATTCTCNATAGTTTGGTTCATTTNCATCGAATAATTAGAGAAGAACAGAAATATTGTATTAGGCCTATTAACATCGAAATTATTTTTTGCGCTAAGATTACCCAGAGANGAGCTTCTCTTGACACTTCANCCTAGACACTGATCATAATTTAAAATCTCACAATGCGTATATTATCAGGTATTCAACCTAGTGGCAGACTCCATGTTGGAAATTATTTTGGAATGATGCAGCCATCTATAGATCTGCAAGATCAAGGTGAAGCATTTTACTTCATTGCTGATTATCATTCCTTAACAACGGTAACTGATCCCGTGCGCCTTAGGGATAACGTTAGAGATGTTGCCATAGATTTTTTAGCATGTGGTTTGGATCCTGACAAAGCCGTCTTCTTTAAACAATCAGATGTTCCAGAGGTCACAGAGCTAGCATGGTTATTAAGCACGGTTACCCCTATGGGATTTTTAAATCGATGTCACTCTTTTAAAGATAAAACAGATCGCGGGCTGGAGGCAACTCATGGTTTATTTTCGTATCCAGTTTTAATGGCTGCTGATATACTAATATATGAGAGTAATATTGTACCAGTCGGTGATGATCAAAAACAACATCTTGAAGTAACTAGAGATATAGCCATAAAATTTAATAATCTTTATGGTGAGGTCTTTGTTGTTCCAGAACCTAAAATCCGTAAAGAGAAAGCAAAGGTGCCTGGAATTGATGGACAAAAAATGAGTAAGAGCTACGGNAATATTATCGAAATCTTTGGAACTGAAAAACAGACGAAAAAAAAGATTATGTCAATTGTCACGGATTCTACGCCCGTTGAAGACCCAAAGAATCCAGAAGAATCCATTATTATTGATCTATTCAATTTAGTTGGATCAGATAAAAATATTGCAGCTATGAAATCAGATTTTGCGAATGGAGGCTTTGGATATGGAGATTTCAAAAAACGTCTTTTCGCGGATTTTTGGGATTATTTCCAACCCATGCGTGAAAAAAGAGAGCAACTGTCAGAGGATTTAAATTATGTTGATGGGGTTCTTGAAAAGGGTGCTGAAAAAGCTCGTACCGCTGCTAGCTCNACACTTATCAAAGCACGTAAAGCTTGTGGCATTGATTAATTTNGTAAAAACCAATATAAAAAATGCTAATTGAACTTGCTAAGCTGCTCANNAGTATTAGCATTCTCACCCAATAAATATTCAAATTGAACTGAGGAAAGTCATAGTTGGTATGTTTGAAGAAGAAGAAGAAGAAGAAGATAANAATAATAACGGCGGATACAGAAGACGCCGAGACGAGCCATTATACACTGAAAAGATTTTTTCTGATCGGAAAGTATTTTTTATTGATCTTAAGGCTAATGATCGAGGTAAATTTCTTAAAATTACTGAAGATGTTAGAGGCCGAAGAGATACTATCATGGTTCCAGAGGAAAGCCTTCAGGAACTTATAGACGCTTTAAATAACGTTTCCGAATATCTCAAAAACGAAGGCGACCAAGATTAGATAATTTTTCTAATCTTAAAATTTGGTGTTGGCTATGAGCCACCACTACCCGTGATCGAAAATAACACAAACTTTGTGGTTCTTAATGAAACACAAGATTATATTGTGGTGGACAAGCCCTCTCCATTGCTTGTACATCCCAGTTCACCAGGCAACCCACCTTCATTACTTGATGAAATTAAAGCTCTTCTTGCTTATGACATTGCTAATGGAGCATCACTTTCAATTATNAATCGTTTAGATAGGGAAACGAGCGGTGTTGTTCTCATTGCAAAAAACAAAGAGACNGCAAGAAGGTTTGGAATTGCTATGCAAAATCGAGAAATTGAAAAAGAGTACGTTGCACTGGTAAAAGGAAGGCCAGAGAAAGAAAAGTTCACTGTTGATGCGCCGATTCTCAGGGCAGGAGAAATTTACGATAGTCCAATTTGGGTTAAACAAACCGTTCACCCAAAAGGTAAGGCATGTATAACTGATTTTGAACTTCTTGAGGAAAAAGGTTCTTTTTGTTTACTAAAAGCGATCCCTAGGACGGGCAGAATGCACCAAATTCGAGTACATGCTCAACATGTTAATTTACCAATTGTAGGAGATAAAATCTATGGCGGTGATGATTCATGCTATTTAGAATTCATAAATACAGGATGGTCAAAAAGCCTTCAATCCAAGTTAATATTGCCTCGACAGGCACTTCATTGTCGTAAAATGCAACTAAGCAAACTTGAAAGTTGGGAAGCTCCTGTCCCAATAGAATTTAAAAGATTTTGAGGACGCCTTGACCACTAGGAGTACGACCTCTAGTATTCCGACCTCCAATAAAAAAAAGTAATGAACATACACGAGTATCAAGCAAAAGATCTATTTGAGAAATTCAATGTTCCTTCACCGAAAGGAAGAATGGCTGAAAGCCCAGAAGAAGCACTCAAAATTGCAAATGAAATGAGTGGGCAAATAGTAATAAAGGCTCAAGTTCATGCTGGTGGACGCGGTAAAGGAACNTTTAAAAATGGTTTCCAAGGAGGAGTCCACTTATCAAATGACCCAAACGAAATTCATAGTATAGCTGAGAAAATGCTCGGCCAAACACTCGTCACTCACCAAACTGGTGAAGAGGGCAAAGTCGTTAACAAAGTTATGGTTGCTGAGGCCGTAGANATTTCAAAAGAATATTATCTTGCCATATTAATGGACAGAGAAAGTAAATCGCCTGTCATTGTCGCTTCGACTGAAGGCGGTGTTAACATTGAGGAAGTTGCTGAAAGCACCCCAGAAAAAATCATAAGAGAATCAATACATCCACTCGCAGGCCTTCAACCATACGAAATTCGAAAAATATCGAATAAACTTGGCTTTGAAGGTGATATAGCAAAGCAGTTTGGAAGACTTCTCAAATCTCTATTCAAATTATTCATTTCATGTGATTGCTCAATGGTTGAAATAAATCCATTAGTTACAACTCCTGATGGTGATGTTTTAGCATTAGATGCCAAATTCGGTTTTGANGATAATGCTTTGTACCGTCAAAAAGAAATCGAATCTATGCGNGATACTTCAGAGGAGGATCCTCGCGAAGTGGCAGCATCTGAATATGGTCTTAATTATATTGGCTTAGAAGGTAATATTGCATGCCTCGTTAATGGGGCNGGCCTAGCAATGGCTACTATGGACATTATAAAACATTATGGAGGCGAACCAGCAAATTTCTTGGATGTGGGTGGTGGTGCTACGGAAGAACAAGTCACTAATGCATTCAAAATTATACTTGGAGATTCAAACGTTAANGGGATTCTAGTCAATATCTTTGGAGGCATCATGGATTGTGATGTCATTGCAAATGGCATAGTTAATGCCTGTAAACAGGTTAATTTAAGTATTCCTCTGGTCGTTAGACTTGAAGGAAATAATGTCGACCAAGGAAAGGAGACTCTTTCTAATTCTGGAGTTGATTTGATAGCTGCAGATGATTTATCAGATGCAGCCGAAAAGGCTGTTAAGGCTATTAACTTATAAAGTGTAAAAGTATTGCAAGCGAATCACAGTATTGTACTCAATTTTACTCGCCGATATTCAATGGGNCATCGATTGATTAGTGGGGCAGCTAAGAACTGCCANATTCCTCACGGTCATGATGAAGTAGTAACNGTCAATATTACTAAAAGGAGTAATAGAGTACTAGATTCTAAAACTAATATGCTTGTTGAATTTGAAGAAGCAAAAAGGCGATGGTTTGAGTGGATTGATGAATCCGTTGATCATAGTTTTCATATTAACAATGAAGATCCTATTATTAACTATTTCATAGAAAATGAACCAGAACTCTTGCCAAAACTCTTAATAACCCCTGGTGACCCAACAACTGAAATTAGGGCAGCATGCTACTATGCAAAATTAAGCAATTTCTTGGATGAAAATAAGACTGAGTTATTTTGTACTGATCTTAAAATTCAGGAGACTCCAACTAATGCTGTTTGCTTTAGCTGTGAGAACATTGAAAGCTTTTTACCCTCGGGAGAATGTCACTGGTGGAATCGTCCAGACCTTTCCATCAATGATTTGAGTTAAAATACAATAATTAAAAAAACTAACATAACAATAATGTCTATACTAGTTAAACCAGAGACCAAAGTTCTCATTCAAGGAATCACTGGAGGGTTTGGTGGAACCCACGCCAAACTTAGTCTTGATTATGGAACAAAAGTTGTTGCAGGTGTTACTCCCGGAAAAGGAGGACAAACATTCGAATCTCAAGTGCCCATATTTGATACAGTCGAGGATGCATTGAATGAGACTGGTGCAACAGTGTCAGCAATTTTTGTACCTCCCCCCTTTGCAGGTGACGCCATTATGGAATCTGTAGACGCTGGCATTGAACTTATAGTTGCCATCACTGAAGGAATCCCAGTTGCTGATATGATGCGCGTGCGCTCCATGATGGAAGGCACCAATTGTANGCTCATTGGCCCGAATTGCCCAGGAGTAGTTACACCTGGCACAGGACCCGAATCATCTGGAGGGTGCCGAATTGGAATTTCACCAGGTTATATTCATAAAAAAGGTTCGGTAGGTGTCGTTTCTAGGTCTGGAACACTAACTTATGAAGCTGTCTGGCAAACCACTCANCTTGGCCTTGGTCAGAGCACTTGTGTTGGAATTGGAGGTGACCCNATCAATGGCACTAGTCATTTAGATGTCCTTAAATTATTTAATGAAGACCCTGAGACAGAATCCATCATTATGATTGGTGAAATCGGTGGAACGGCTGAAGAAGAGGCCGCTGAATGGGCAAAAGATCACTGTGATAAGCCAATTGCGGCATTCATAGCTGGAGCCACTGCACCTCCCGGCCGAAGAATGGGACATGCAGGAGCAATTATTTCTGGAGGAAAGGGTACTGCAGCTGCAAAAAAAACCGCTCTCAAGGAGGCTGGAATAGCTGTTGCAGAAACCCCATCAGAAATGGGATCCACGCTAGCTAGTATTTTGTGAACAAAAATTAAGATATTTTTCCTAATTCTTTCGAGTAAATTAACTAAATACTTNACCGAAAGGAAAAAAAGAAAATTGCATGTCTCCAGCATCTCTATATTTTCACAGCCCCCCCTCAACACATTTAGCAATATCGCAATAAATTTATATCCCTTTAAATATGGCATTAGCAGCAAAAGGACTAGAAGGAATTATCGCTAACGAATCCAAACTAAGTAACGTTCAAGGCCTTGAAGGTAAGTTATGTTATTTGGGATATACGATAGATGAACTGGTTGAACATACCTCTTTTGAAGAAGTAATTTATTTACTACATAACGGAAAACTACCGAATCAATCTGAACTAGATGGATTAATTTCTAAACTCAAGGCTAACCGCAACTTACCAGATGGCATAATCGACTTTCTAAAAAATGCCCCCAAAGATGCTGGTCCCATGGATGTTATTCGTACAGGAGTATCAATGATGGGTCTATATGATACCAAAGGTGACCACCAAAACCGAAGTCTCAATGAAGATCGCGCAATTGCAATCATTGCAAAAATTCCCCTAATTGTTGCAGCGTTTCACCGTTTCCGTCAAGGTTTAGAGATCGTTGAATCTCGGGAAGACCTAAGCGAAGCGGCACATTTTCTTTACCTAATTAATGGTGAGGTACCTTCTAAAGATGCAGCAAAAACACTAGATGTAGCTTACATTTTACATGCCGATCATGGCATGAATGCGTCGACATTCAGTTCAAGAGTTACTGTTGCAACACTCAGCGATATGTACTCTGCAATTACTTCAGCGATAGGAACCTTAAAAGGACCTCTTCATGGTGGAGCAAATGAGGGCGTGATTCAAATGCTCGAAGAGATTGGTGCGGAGGATGCGGTAGATGCCTACGTAGAAGGTAAACTTGAAAGGAAGGAAAAAATNATGGGCATAGGTCATAGAGTATATAAGGTCCTTGATCCTAGGGCGCCCCATTTAAGAAAGATGGCCATAAAACTCACTGAAGAACTTGGTGACCCAAAATGGATCAATATGTCTGAACGCATCGCTGAAATGATGAAAGATCGCAAAGGTCTTAATGCAAATGTAGATTTTTACTCTGCAACAGTATATTACAGCCTTGGTATTCCTACCGATCTCTTTACACCAATTTTTGCTATTAGCCGAGCAAGTGGATGGACAGCCCAAGTCCTCGAACAACTTGATGATAATCGTCTTTACAGGCCGCTTACAGATTATACAGGTCCAGATTCTCAACCTGAGATTCTCCCAATCGACGAACGCTCTTAAAGCTTAAAATAAATACATAGAATTCTCATTTTCTTATCTGAAAACGAGAAAAAATGTAATAGGGTAAAGGTCATCCTCAGCCCTATGCTCGTAAAATGGCAAGTTTGAACAATCACATATCTTATATTGAAGCTATCCGCAAACAGGTAGGAAATGTAGTTGTTGGACAANATGATGTCGTTGAACGCTTACTGATCGCTCTCTTTACAAGCGGTCACATTTTGCTTCAAGGAATGCCGGGCCTTGCGAAAACTCTTCTCGTAAACGCNCTTGGCAAAGCTATTCACTTAGATTTTTCTAGAATTCAATTTACTATCGACTTATTACCATCAGATATTCTTGGTTCCGAAATTCTTGACCAAAAGAGTGGAAAATTTACTACACACAAAGGTCCTGTATTTACTAACCTATTACTTGCCGATGAAATAAATCGTGCGGCTCCAAAAGTTCAGGGTGCATTATTAGAAGCCATGCAAGAGCGTAAGGTAACAATTGGTGATAATACATACCGTCTTCCTATTCCCTTCCTAGTTATTGCAACTCAAAATCCAATTGAACAAAGTGGCACATTCGAGTTGCCAGAAGCTCAACTTGATAGGTTCATGCTGTGTCACAGACTTGAATATCCAACGCCAGTNGAGGAAGAAGAAATATTAAAGCGCAATTTGAACCTGGGTATTCAAAAACAGGATGGAGGAGCTGTAGCTAATACCGAATTTGATATTGTTTCTGATAAACCCGTCGGCGAAGCTAATGACTTAATTTCAGTCATCGATGCTGTTCATCAGATTCACGTTAGTGAAGTTTTTATTAAACATGTAGTCGAACTCGTTAGTCGAACCCGCAATAACTCACATATAGAACTTGGAGCTAGCCCTAGAGCAGGCATCGCGCTCATCAAGGGAGCCAGAGCCAGAGCGCTAATTCAAGGTCGAGATTATGCGATTCCAGATGACTTATTTGCATTGGCCGAGGATGTTCTTCTACATCGTATGCGCCTCAATTACGAAGCTTTAGCAGATGGTATGAATGCTTCTGAGGTCTTAGAGAACATCTTAAACAATATGGGATGAGATTATTTACAATTATTTACTCAATTCCGCTTCTAATCCTAACTGTTGATGACTGAAAAAACCCTCGATTGCTGCGATCCAATTGACTCGAGGCAGTTCATCATTGCAATAAAAAAACTGGCTGATGATATTGGATATGGTAGTGATAGATCAACTTTTCTGGGTTCTGGAATAGAATATGTACAATCAAGAGCTTATCAGATTGGAGACCCAATCAAATCAATAGACTGGAAAGTCACTGGCAGAACAGGAAAATTTCACGTTAAGGAATATGAAGCTCCTAAGCAAATGCCTATATATTTGCTCATTGATACATCGGCTTCAATGACGATTTCTTCGGTTAAGATTAGCAAATATCATTCTGCCGTGAGGATCGCTGGGGGAATTGCATTCGCTGCTTTAGACCGCATCAGTCCAGTTGGGGTCGTTGGTACGGGCGGGAGAGAATTATTTGTGAAACCAACACTTTCAAAAGACCGCATTTTACAATGGTTACTAAAACTACGATCCTATCGTTTAAATGAACCAACTCTTATAGGTACACGTCTATCTGAACTTATGCCAATTTTAAATAGCCGGTCTATGATTGTTCTTATCTCGGACTTGCATGATTGTAGCGCCATGCCTGCACTAAAACTAGCATCACAGAAACATGACTGTGTAGTCTTAAAGTTAACTGATCCCGTGGAGACAGAAATTCATGGTGCTGGCTTCGTAAAAGTTAGAGAAGCCGAAACTGGCTCGACAGGAATTGTAAACAAAAGGTCTAAAATCACTGATCCTGCATTAATTACTGAAGAGCTAAAGAGATCTGGGATTGATTGCTTGCAACTTCTTACCAACAAGCCAATAGCACACAAGCTAAGACAATTTTTTAAATCTCGCGCTTTACTTAGTCGAGGAACCCGATAACCATGCAACTATCTTTATTTGTTAGCATAATATATTTTTGTTTAACCTATCTTAGTGCTGAGGACAAGACCCTCGAATCCATACCCATAGGTATTAAAATACAAATAAAAGATAAAGTCATACCCGGCCCTGAATTAGAAGCCAAACCTTTAACAAAAGAGTCAGCCGTTGTCTTACGCATCAAAGGTGTTTACCCACATGGAAATGCCTTCCGCTATGACTATGAATATTATGGATTAGAGCCTGGTTCTTATGATTTAGGTAATTATTTTCAAAGTAAAACTAACAAGCCTTTAATTAATAAACCTAAGCTTCCAATATTATTTAAATCATCTTTGCCCCAAGAGCAGATTAAACCAAATCCACCAGGAGATGGACAATTACCGCATTTCACTAAATACAAAAACATATTAATCGTTGGTGCTACTATCTGGCTATTTGGACTTTTATTTCTAATCTTTTATGGTCGCAAAAAGTTAAACCTAATAAAACCTTCTACTGACGAGTCTCTTAGCCCGGCTGAAATTTTACTACCTCTAGTGAAAGCAGCAAAACAAGGTAATCTTGGAAAAAATGATCAAGCAAAGTTGGAAAGAACTCTCATTCTTTTTTGGAGCAACCAGCTTAATCTCAATGATAAATCCCCAAAGATTATACTTTCTACAATAAAATCTCACCCAGAGGCTAAACCTTTATTCCAAAAATTAGAATCTTGGTTTCATAGCCCTCAACCAGAAGAACCCTCTGATTTAGATGCTCTATTAGAACCGTACAGCAAACCAAAGATTAATTGATTGAATGTTTGTAAACTATCCAGTTCTAATACTGCTTGTAATTCCCGCAACAATGTTGTTCTGGATTTGGCGTTACAATGTGAGTGGTCAGCAAGTAGTAATTCCAGTGGATAATTCGCTAGTTAATCAAAATAAAATATGGAAAAATATNCTGAAATTGACAGCTTCATTTCCATCACTATTACTAATAGTGGCAATTCTTATTTTGGCAGGACCTCAACAGATATCCGAACCAAAAACAAAAAAAAGACTCACTAATATTCAGTTCGCCCTTGATGTATCCGGAAGCATGACAGCGCCATTTGGCGAAGGTGATCGATATGAGGCAGCGATGGGAGCCATCAATGAATTTATTAATTATCGTGAAGAGGATGCTTTTGGTTTGACTGTTTTTGGTGATCATTTCTTGCATTGGATTCGACTTACTTCTGACCCATCAGCATTTGGATATGCAACTGAATTTTTAGGTCCAAGACGTTTACCAAGGTGGTTTAGGGGTGGAACTAAAATTGGTCTAGCGCTTGAAGAATGTTTAAAACTCTTAGTGGAGAGGGAAGAAGGCGACCGCTTGATTATTCTTTTGTCGGATGGATATAGCGCGGANCTTGGAGGCGGTAAAGACATTGAAATTGCAAATAAACTTTTAGCCAACAATATTTCCACTTATGCAATTCACATTGCTCCAGGGTCACCCCCACCTCAACTTTTAACAATTACTAATAGAACTGGAGGAGAAGTATTTGCAGCAGGTGACCCTTTAGCCCTTAAAGCGATCTTCAATAAAATTGACCAAATGCAAAAAACTAAAATTGAGAAAATTGGAGCTGAATCAATGGATCATTTTAAACCATTTGCTATGGCAGGAGCTTCTATAGCATTGATCTTTCTATTAAGCCTCTTTGGTCTTCGTTATACGCCATGGTGAGCAACCCAGAAATCTTAGCTTTGGCTGCTCTTTTGATCACAATCGGAGCAGAGATGATACATCTGCGAAGAATCAAAAAGATCGCGACTTTATCTTTCGGTCCTTCGGCTCTTCCTTCGTCATGGTCAAAAATAGCGCCAATAATAAGGTGCATTGTGGTAACTTTAATAGTCTGGGGACTAACAACTCTTTTAACTATCCAACCAAAAGTTCACAAAGCTAAGACCGTTGATCCTAACGAGATAAGACACATTGTAATTGTACTCGACGTGTCTCCTAGCATGAAAATTAAGGATGCAGGCAGTGATGGGTTAAGAACTAGACGCGAACGTGCATTTGAATTAATGGAGTCATTCTTTAAAAGAGTTAGAGTCGAGCAAATGAGGCTTTCGCTCATTGCGGTTTATAATGGAGCAAAGCCGGTAGTTGTTGATACTAAAGATCCAGAAGTGGTTCGCAATTTTCTCGATGGTATGGATATGTACACTGCNTTTGAAGCAGGTAAGACTCATCTATTTGATGGCCTCAATCTTGCAGCGGATGTTTCTAGTTCATGGCGANAGGACAGCACTACTATAGTTCTTCTTTCAGATGGTGATACTGTTCCTTCGGTTGGAATTCCTAAAATGCCAAGATCGGTCAATGGAATACTAGTCATTGGTGTTGGCAACCCGACAAAAGGAACATTTCTTGACGGTCAAAACTCAAAACAAGATGCATCAACTTTAAGACAAATAGCCTTGCGCCTTAACGGTAGTTATCATGATGGAAACGTTAAACATATTCCGAGTGATACAATTTCATCCCTTGTCTCAGTCAACGAGAAAAATGCTTTTGAGCAGATGACTCGACGGGAATATGCTTTAATAGCTGTAAGTACATCTGCTCTTATTTTAGCCACTCTGCCTTTTTTTCTGAATGCCTTTGGCACACAATGGCGCGTTGGTATCAATAAGAAAATAGAGGTAGAAAAATGAAAGTTTTTAATNCCTCTATCCACCATCCATTGTTAGCAATTTTTNTATTCGCTACCATTAGTGTTTTTTCTTTCTTCGGAAGTATCTCTGACCGAGAAAATCGAAAAATTAAAAGTGGNAAAGTAAAAGCTGATTATGAATTCTCTAAGAAAGTGAGCCGTGAATTTGGCCCNGATGGATCGGANGTTCTTTTACTCGTTACACATAATGAAAATGATGGAGACCTATTTACAAAAGGCACATCTGAATCATACAAAAAACTATTAAAAAAAATAAGAAAAATACCGAGCGTTTCTCAGGCATTCAGCTTTGATCAAATATCTTCATTTGGCATGGGAATTCTTAAACTTCCTTTGTTCCCAGATAAAGAAGCGTCAATATCGCAGCGGAATGCATGCCGTAAAAGAGCATTAAATCATCCTATTGTTGTTGGGCAATTGTTATCTTCAGACGCTCGTACTTCATTAATCCCAATCAGCCTAAACCTAGGACCAGATAGACAAATCGGTGATACTCTTAATTTAATAAGAGAGGAGGCCAATAAGGCACTAAATGGATCAACGCTGGAAGCAAAACTGACCGGAACAATCCCTATAAATATNNCTCGGCGGGAAGCTATGAAAACAGAAAAATTGCGTTTTCAGATTGTAGGGTATGTCCTTTCTGCAATACTTGCTCTCATTTTTTTNCGCGGCTTAATAATGACATTCATTGTCACCTTGCCTCCTTTTGTTGGTGTTTTATGGACCATTGGAATGCTTGGTTTCACTAATGAGCGCCTTAATAGCTTATCAATGGTTATNATGCCCATTATCCTAACAATGATAGGATTCACGAATGCCGCACACATTGTATTTCAGTTTCGACGAGAACTTATTATAGGCTCAAGCCGCAGAGAAGCTATGTCTGCTTCAATACAAAAATTGGGCCTTCCTTGCATGTTATCAGCACTAACAACAGCGACAGGGTTTGCTTCACTAACNGTTGCAGAATCAAATATGATTAGCGATTTTGGTCGAGACTGTGCTGTCGGGACATTAATTACATTCATTGCAGTAATTCTGTTACTACCTTTACTCGGATTGCTACCTTTCAAACACAATCTCAAATACCAAAATACATCCACAAAATTTAATTCTAATCATTGGAACAAGTTTATCTTAAAAGTCATAGGATCTGTTATAAAAAATGCTAAGTGGGTTGTGGCTTCTTCTATAATTCTGACAATTTACTTTGCTTGGTTAACTTCAAATCTTAAGCCGGATATGCATTTGCTTAGTCAACTGCCAGACAAAAGTGAAAGTGGGGAAGCGTTAAAAGAAGCCGACGAAAGCCTAGGAGGAATTCAGGCCATACGCATAGTGGCCGAATGGAAATCCAACAATGCCAACTTTTTGCCAATTATAAAAAGTATTGAAAAAATGGTCGATGAAGAAAAACTTCTAAGCCGACCTCTATCAATAAGAGGGGTTCTTTCTTCACTACCTGGTCTTGGTAAGGATCTTTCTTTACGAATGCCACTCTTAAAAAATGCTCCATCTGGTTTAATCAATTCATTATACCTTCCAAAACTTAAAAAGGCAGTAATCGTTACTCGAATACAGGATCTTGGAGTAGCTCAATACACGCCTGTCTATGAAAGGTTGGAAAGTAAACTTGAGGAGCTTAGCCGATTGAATCCTGATTATAAGTTTCGCCTAGCNGGAAGCGCTGTCGGTTGGGGAAGATATGTGCATCGCATGCTAAATGATATGGCACTTAGTCTTGCTGTTGCATCAATTATCATTCTTATCATGATCTCATTTGCCTTTCGCTCATTGAGAATTGGACTGATAAGTATGATCCCTAATCTATTCCCCTTGCTCGCGTGTGCAGCAGTGTTAGCGGCTTTTGATATGCCACTTTCTCTTGANATTGTTTGCGCTTTCACGATATGTCTAGGCATAGCAGCTGATGACGCAATTCATTTTCTGAGTCGCTATCAAATTGAAAAGAGAAATAGCCTTAATGTCGATCAAGCTCTAGAAATTAGTTTTATCCGAGTAGGGCAGGTGCTTATAGTTACTACCGTTGTCCTGCTCTGCGGCCTAGGGAGCGTGCTTTTTAGCTCACTTCCTATGTATCGAGCTTTTACATCAGTCGCTTGTGCAACGTTAAGCACAGCGCTTATAGCCGATCTAATAATACTTCCTGCTCTTTTAAAACTATTTGATAAGAAAAAGAATTAAACTTGAACCGATTAGACCTAAGATTAACATATTAAAATCCCTGCTTAATTATGCGCAAGCTCTTCATCTTTATTTGGCTTCTTATTCCACTCGGTGCAGCGGCTTATCACTTTGGTCCTGGGCAAGAAAGCCTTAAATTCGACCAAGCCTATCAATATATTAATTTAGCCGAAAAACATTTAAGTGATAAAGAATTTGCTGAAGCTGTTGTCGACTTTGATAAAGCTATCAGTTCATTACCAAATGGAGATATTTCTATAGCAAAAAAATTACGTCTTGAAAAGGCTAAGGCTCAAATGCAGTGTTCTCAACTTCCAGAAGCTTATAAAAACCTCGAGTCAATGTTATCGGAGTTGAACGAGAATACTGAACCGAAAATCAGAGCGGAAATAAAATCAACTCTAGCCAATGCTCAGTATTACATTACATGGCTGATGAGACTGGAAGGACATCCTCGTGAAGTATGGGAACCAGTCATTGAATCATCGCGTCAAAATTATTATGCTGCTGCTGAATTCACAAAAAGTGAAGGTAATCAAAAAACTACAGATGAATTACTTCAAAATCTTGAAGCCTCAATAAAACTAGCAAGAATGGATCTAGATGAACTCCAAGGTTTGCCTCTTCCCAATCAATGACGTGGTTGCGGAAGCGGAACCATGCCCGGTCGGGCTGGAAAAAGTAAAACTGGCAAAAAGCCTACAGATTCTCGNGGCGCNGGCCAAGCTCCCCCACCGGACGGCATTGGTTCGTAATTGTAAATGTCAGGTACACGATAAAAAANTATAAATTATATGAGTGCTTTGGTGTTTGTATAAATTTACTATAATTACGATGAGACTTCTTATCTTTACCGCAGTAATTAAATTATTTTTTGCAACCACTTTGGTGGCCCAAGAACGACTATCCAAAATTATACCCACACCTAAAGATAAAATAAATCTACAAGAGCCTATCAACGATAATCAAACAGATAAAACAGCAACAAACCCAATTTCTAGAGAAAAGCCTCCAGTTGATTTAGATGCCGTTATTTTGTCAAAACTGCCTAAAATCTTGATTGACCGTCGCCCTTCATCGCTTCTGAGAAACTTGGGAAATCTTGAGCCAAAAAAAATTAATAATATTAGCACTNCCCNGACCCAAAGCGCAGCAGATATAGCAATTGATTCACTAGCTAAAAATTTAACTAGCAGTAATTGGAATGACGTTGCAAAATTTTTCTCCAGTCAGTTTAAAAAGGTCGAGAATGCGCACAAAGCTTACCTAAGTCTATTAGACACTTTAGCGCTGCCACCAAGGATTCGCCCCATAAGAACACCATCTTCTCCTAGTCCAACTTCCGGAAAGGTCACACCACCGCGGAACATGGCTTATGCCGAAAAGCACCTTCTTTCTCCTAGCGATATATTATATTTGGCAGATGCATGCCCAACTGATCTAAATGAAAAAACCACCATTCCAAAATTAGGGCGTTTATTAAATATATCACTATCTCGAGGTCACTTTCCTGATACAGTTCTTAGTTTAATTGCAAAAGGGACAAAGAAAATTGGTGGATCTACAGACGCCACTAAGAAAATGTCTGCTGCTAGATTATTGATCAGCGCAGGGCTTGCAGCTGAGGCAGGAAAATTTCTACCCGAAATTGAGCATTCAGATGAACCTGAAGTGCTCGATATTATTGCAACTTATCATTTGGCTCTTCATACAATTGAACCCCAAAAGAAACATTTAGATAAAGCCTGGAAAGCTACCCAATTAATTATAGAAAACTCTAAAACTACTAAAGCAGATAAAGAATCTGCTCTTGAAAGAGCAGTCGAACTTGCCCCCAAAGTTGAAGAAAATAAGGGAATTAAATGGCTAACTGAAAGTTTTAATGGAGATGCCAAACTTGGCCGTGAAGTGCTAGCAACTATTGGGGCACTCACATCAAAAGGAAGGTCAGAACCCTCATCCTCTGCTCGCCTTCGTCGACTAACTTTACAAAAAACTGCTGCAGAATCGTTAATTGAATTGAATGAGATTCAACTCAATGAGTGGTCTAGTATATTAAATTTAATCGCACAAAATTGGCTCTTCGAGGCATCTTATAGCTATAAAAGAGATACTTCAAAGACCATGAGCCCGCGAATGAAATGGGATCAATATGGCAACATGTATTATGAAAACCCTAAAATTAATCCTACCGCAACTCCAAGTAATGTGCCTGCTCCTATCGCCTCAGGGGAATTATTAAAGATTCGCCCTAATGAAAATTGGATTCGCTTAATAGATAAAGACCTACAACCGCAATTTTTAACTTTATTTGCGCAGTTATTTCTTAAAGTAAACGAACCAGAGGAAGCTTTTCCCTATATTGAGAACCTCTCTAATGAACATCCAGAAACTGGAAAGCAACTTGCTGAGGAATTTTTGCGCGTCTGGACTGACAATCATAATCCCAATGCAAACCGTAACCGTAATTATCGTTACGGCTACATGTATGGGTATAATCAACGGGCGAATTCTATTCCTCTGACCCGGTCAAAGCAGGAACGAAATCTAACGGAATTAGCTAAATGGGTCGATAAATTACAGTCACTACCAATAGGTGAAATTAACCAAGATAAACTCGCTGAAGCTTTCACCAAAATTCATAGCCGTGCAGAGGTTTATAAAGTCTCTGCAATCAGCAAGGTGTTTGGAAGCTTTAAACAGATGAGCCCATCAACCGTTGCAGCCTTAGCCAACACTATGCGCATCAATCTTGCTACAGTTTGGCGTAACCCTAAAACACAGCAAGATGCTAAAACAAATCGTAAAGATGATGAAATTCTTGCTGAAGTAATTACTGGTTATGAAGACATAGATAATATTTTGGGAAACAGCATCGAAGCTCACCCGGAAGATTGGCGTCTCCACTTACGAAGAGCGTGTCTAGAGCTTGATAGAATTAACTTTCAACAGGAATCTCAAAAAAGCTCTTCATACACAATCGATCGAAAAAAAACTTATGAAATGTTTGCCAAGTCCGTCGAACTATATATTGCAACTTCATCTGAAAATGAAGACGAAGAAACAACTGAGCCATTCGAACATTGGTTTTACGCAGCATTAGGCGCAAGTGATCTTAATGCAATTCGTGAATCGCAACAACCATCACCCAAAGAAATTAAAAAAATCAAAGTTGCACTTAGTGAACTGCCTACCCAATCTGCAGAACGTCACCTTGCGCGCTTTGCTAATTCTTTAGCCGCAAGGATTAGTTCAGTAAAACCAGAACTTAAACAGCGTTATCTACGGCACGGGCTAACAATTGCAGGAAATCATGAAAAAGCTTTTGAAGCTCAAAAGCTTTACAACTATTACAATGATCTAACTAGTGAGATTCAACTCGTTGGAAGGATAGACGGATCTAGTACCGTAGGCCACGGCACACCATTTGGAGTCTTCGTTGATATTAGACATACAAAAGAAATAGAACGCGAATCTGGTGGCTTCTCCAAATATCTTACAAATCAAAAAAATTCTAGCTACGCATATAACTACGGCAGGCCAACACAAAATTATCGTGACAAATTTGAAGAAACCAGCCGTTCTTCACTTTCAGAACACTTTGACGTAATTTCCATTACGTTTCATGACAGCAAAGTCAGCTCTAAGGGAGCTGGCCAAGAAGGTTGGCGCTCCACTCCTTACGCATATATTTTACTAAAAGCACTAACTCCAGAAGTGGACAAAGTACCTTCAATACAAATCGATCTAGATTTCTTAGATACTGGAGGATTTGTCATCCTTCCAATAGCCACCGCACAAATTCCAATTGATGCTACACCAATTCTTGGTGAGCCTCGTCCCACAGAAAACTTAAAAATCGTCCAAATAGTTGATGAACGAGAAGCTGACCAAGGCATACTAAAAGTAGAAGTTAAAGCAACTTCCAACGGACTCGTTCCTGAACTTGATCAATTACTTAAGCCAAGTCTAGACAACTTTTTACGAACTGAACTATCTGGAGGTGAAATTTCTATATCGAAGCTCGATGCGGAATCTAAAAAAGGAAGTCCTATATCTGAAAGAAATTGGATTCTCACATTTACAAAATCGGAAAACGAATCAACTGGACCAGACCTTAATTTTAGTTTTCCAGAACCAATTATAGAAACTGAGGAAATTATTTTCCAACGCTACGATGACGCTGACTTAGTCTCTTCTAGCCAAACAATAAAATTAGAACAACGATATGATAAAAAAAATTCGAAATGGTTTGTTTGGGTACTACTTATCTTTTTTCTTTTACTTACTATAGTCTTCAAATTTAGGAGAAAGACCTCCTCGAGTTCAAAACAAACAGAAACTGTTTCCGATTTTTATGTTCCGCATGAAATTACCCCTTTTTCCGTCCTTGGTCTTTTGCGAAAGATTCATAACGAAAAAGATTTTGCGCAGGACATTCAAAATCAATTGATCGAATCTATCGCATCTGTTGAAAAAGTATATTTTGATAAAGAAAATCAAAAGTCTCTTAATCTGAAAGACATTGCGGAAGAATGGGTCAACAAGGCAGTGTAATTTATTACTGATTTTGAAGCTCTACGCTTGCAACCGCCATTGCCGCCATTCCTTCTTCCCTTCCAAGAAAACCCATACACTCGTTTGTTGTAGCTTTGATCCCAATCAATTTAGAATCAATTTCTAAAGAACTAGAAATGTTTTTCTTCATTTCATCTGCAAAAGGTAAAATCTTAGGTTTCTCTGCAACTAAGGTGCTATCTATATTGTTGATAACAGCTCCTAATTCATGAAGCTCTGAAGCAACCTGTTTGAGAATATCTAAACTACATATTCCTTTAATGGATTCATCAGTCGGTGGAAAAAAATGGCCGATGTCAGGCAATCCTACTGCACCTAATAATGCATCTGCAATCGCATGACATAAAACATCCGCATCTGAATGACCGTCAAGACCTTTTTCAGAAGGAATATCAACTCCTCCAAGAATGAGTGGTCTTCCTTCTACTAACCGGTGAACGTCGTAACCTATTCCTGATCTTGATCCCATTTTTTATATTGTATTATCCAAAGGCAAATTACCATTCCAAGAGCATATAGAAAGTTTACCTTTCATTACCGTGCTCTCAATAAGGTCTACTTTTCCTCCAGCGGCTTCTACTAAAAGTTTTCCTGCAGCAATGTCCCATAAACTAATCACATCTTCAATATAGGCATCAAGACGCCCACATGCAATGTAGGCTAGGGCTAAAGCGGCACTTCCCATCATTCGAGATTTCCGCACACTTGTTGAAATCTTTTTATAGCGTTCGAATCCAGCATCCATCGCTTCCTTCGACTTAGAAAACCCAATAGTAACCACTGCTTCAGACATTTTGGAGCGCTCACTGGTATTAATTATTTTACCATTAAGTGTTGGCTTATTCCCAACCTCTACTGCCCAGAGCTCATCCATCATAGGGTCATATATAACACCCAAAACCCATTCATCGTTTTCAGCCTTTTTTAATGCAATGGAAACGCAAAAATGAGGAATCCCGTAAAAATAATTAACGGTTCCATCTATAGGGTCAACGACCCAGTGATACTCGCTTTGCTCTGATATATTATCTCCCTCTTCACCAATAATAGAATGTTTCGGAAAATGATTTAATATCACTTCAGAAATGATATTTTGACTCATGACATCCAATTCGAGCTTAATGTCATATTGCTCATAAGCGTCCACAGCCTTATCCTTGTAGTAGTGATCTCTCAACAATTGTCCCGCAGATTTAGCCGCCTCTATCGCGGTTTCTAGAAATTGACTCATTTTTTGTTATTAATTTTTTCTATTTTTTCAATGATCACTTCTCCAATTAATTGCTTAGATGATTTTTTGACGAGATCCTGTCTGCCCTCAGTATCAAATATAATTACCTCATTTTGGTCCGACCCAAAACCTATATCAGCCCTCGATATATCATTTGCGACAATAAAATTACAACCCTTCTCCTTCATTTTTCTGGTAGCGCTTTCTCTCAACTCATCAGTGTCAGCGGCAAATCCTACTAATATTCCATTGAATTTAAAGCCTCCACGCATAGAACCTAGAATATCTTTGGTTCTAACAAGTGTTAACTCTTTGTTTTTAGTTTTTTTTATTTTTTTTTCACTATATTCAGCAGGGGTATAGTCGGCAACTGCTGCAACCATAATAGCCGCATCACAATCTTTAGAGTTTAATTCCACCTGCATATACATTTCTGCAGCAGTTTGCACCTGGATTAATTCGCAGTTTTTAGGTGCCTTCAAATTAACAGGGCCACTAATGAGAATCACTTGGTGACCTCGATTAATTGCAGATTCTGCTGTTGCATATCCCATCTTACCAGATGAGTGATTAGTCAAATAACGGACAGGATCTATGGGCTCCCTAGTTGGACCTGCTGTAATAAGAATTCTCAATTCTCTTGTATATTGAGTGATTCTTTTACACTTTCGATAATACCTTCAACAGGCCACATTCTACCTATTCCCTCATAACCACATGCAAGCATCCCTTTATCAGGACCGATAAAATTAACTTTCCTTGAAATCAGCTTATCAACATTTTCTTGGGTCGCAGCATGATTCCACATTTTACCGTTCATGGCTGGAGCAATAATGACTGGTGCAAGGGTTGCCAAATAAATAGCCGTTAGTGGATCGTCTGCTATACCATTAGCAAACTTTGCTATTACATTTGCCGTTGCTGGAGCCACGAGCATGAGGTCTGCTTCATCCGCTAATTCAATATGGCCAGGTCTCCAATTTTGTTCCTCTTCTTGAAAATCTGTGAATACAGGATTCTTAGAAATTACTTTTAATGTTAATGGCGTTATAAACTCTGTAGCATGATTGCTCATAACTACAGTCACTGAGTGACCTTCCTTAACCAATCCGCTAGCAATGTCAGCAGCTTTATAAGCTGCAATTGAACCTGAAACACCTAGAAGAATTTTTTTCATCGCTGTAAAAGTCAGACTCGCTTCTCAACACCACTTTGTCAAAGGCTAGAAAATTAGCATTAAATAAAATTCAAATAACGTAATCTAATTTCCAGAATTTTGATCTAGAAATGATTGTAAAATTTCAACTGCAGCAACCTCGTCAATTATATTCCTACTACTTTTTACTGTATGCCCTACATCTTGTAATTTTCTTTGAGCTAAGGTTGTGGTGAACCTCTCGTCTTGCGTTTGAATATCTATTTCTGGAATAGCAGATTTTATTTTCTTGATGAAATTTTTAACTTTCTTGGCAGCTCTGCCATATGAACCATCAAGACTTCTGGGCATTCCTATAACTATTCTTTGAACTTTTTTTTCTTTTGAAATCTCAACAATCCTCTTTATAGGATCAACATTTTTTACTTGGATTGTTTCATGTGGGTGCGCAAACATTCCTAAATCGTCGCTACATGAAATCCCTATTCGAGCTTCTCCAAAATCTATCCCAAGGGCTTTCATCATAAACTAGATAATAATTTAGCGGATTAATAATTATCTTTCAGTCTCATCGTAATTTTGTAAGGGTTGGCCTTTTTTATCCCAAAATTTTTCTGACAATAATTCCCCACTTTTAAAGATTTGCTCCATCTTTTTTTGTCCATTGTTATGCCACTCCACAATTAATCCATCGGGTTTTCCATTTTCCATATTACCCTCAGCCTCAATGTTACCATTAGACCTAAGTGAATAAGTTTTGCCTGTATATGGAATATCTGAGCCCTTCAAACAAAATAAACCTTCCGGATTTAAATCCATTGTTTTTGCGTCAATCGCACCATCTTTGGGAACGTATTGTGGATTAAGTGGGGCTATGCCTTTCGAATCTACTTTTTCAGTTACAGAGTTCTTCTCATTACAAGCTGTAACAATAAATATAATTAATATTGTGAATATATTTTTCATCTTTAATCAGTCATTATTTTAAGATTTTATCAAAGTTAAATAGTCATACTTATCCTACTTTTAATCAGATCGAAGCCATAGTATCGACATACTTACATAATTTTTTTCTGACTTTGGAAACTTTTCCTTTTTAAAAATTTTGAAGCCCATTGAATACAACACCTCAGGACTGGCAAAGTATTTAGAGGCATCATTTGCATCAAAACAATCATCGATAACTGTAAGTATTATTAGATTCGCATACTTGAGGGCTATTTTATAAATCTCCGCACCTCCACAAACTACGATCTCCTTGATGCCTTCCTCGTCAGCAAAATTAATAATTTCTTCAATTGTATTTAATGCAATAACATTATTTCCAGCTTCATATTGATTATTTCTAGTGAGAACAAATGGCGTATGGTCATCATTAAACCAACCATTCATTTCCTCAAAAGTTTTACGTCCGAGTAACAATGCCTTCCCCTTAACGTATTTTCGAAAATGCTCTTTGTCTCTATTTACTGGTTTCCAAGGCAACCCGCCCGAATCACTCCCAATTAAATTATTTTGATCAACTGCGACAATGATCGATAACTCAACATTGCTGCCCTCTTTAATCATTTTTTACTTAGTTTACTAAACATTCTTATCCAACTGTTATTTGGCTCAAACCAATAACCTTTCCTTTTTGAATACTCGCACGCCATGTTGTCATCGGTAATAATTGTGAATTGATCAGAATTTCTTAACTTGTCTCCCATATCGGGCAAAGGCATTTTAGTAAGCCTCTCTAGTTCCTCTTTAAACACTTCGTTTCTTAGGAATGTAGGCGATCCGTCCGGATCCTTAAACCGTAGTAAATTTTGCCGTCTCTCTTCATTGCTAATGTCAAAAGGGCTATCGGAAGCTGCAACAAAATTACCTACCATTGTCACATGCTTAAAAACTGCAGCAGCCGTTCTAACCACATCTTCACTTCCGGTAGTATTGTAAAATACTACGCCTCCAGGTTTTAAATGCTTTTTGCACAGCTCTAAAAATTCAACAGAAAGTAAATTAGTAGCATGACTCCGCCAGTGAAAAGTCGTATTCATTAACATGAAATCAAAGCTCACATCATTGGGTTGAACTCCCAACCAACGGCGACCATCATTAATTTCTATATCAACTTTAGGGTTACTCAAAAGTTGGTTATGCTCTTCATAGTTTTTTATGACTTCTAAATAACCACTGTTAATTTCAATCACTTTTAATTCATTAACTGCTTCATGTCTCATCAGTGCAGCAGCCCAAGAACCACTACTAAAACCAATTTCCAAAACTTTGGATGGTTTCCTGTGAAGCCCTGCAATCATATAACACCTGTGAATCCCATTCGGTGATCGCGGATCAACGGCATAACGCCCATCATATATTCCCCCGCCATAAACAATATCGGCATCTCCAGATTTCGTAGCCTCATCAATCGTAATAATTCCGCTTCTATTTTCAACAACAGTCTTGAATGGTTGTGTTCTGGGATATTCTTTTTCGTATTGAAGGTTTTCTAGAAATCCATCAAAAATTTTATCTTCTAACATAAAAGTAAGTGAAAATATTATCGCCATTGGGATAACTTTTTTTAACACCGACGTTTTGTTTTTTATTCCTTGAATAATAAGAATAATGGTTGCTCCAAATGCACCTGAAATAACTATAAGGATAGCAGCTCTACTTAGAGAAAATTCATTTAAAAGGTAAAACCCAGTAAAAAGTGAACCAAAGGTAGCCCCTATAATATTTATTAAATAAACAAACGATACAGACTTGCCTGCTGACCTGGCCGACCCTGCTAGTTGGCACACTATAGGGAATATGCCTCCCGAAATTGCTGCAGTAACACAAACTAGAACCAAAATTGGAGTGTAAAAATCTTTCGAGTTAATCTTTGCAGCTAAAGGTAGGGAATAATAAAAAAATAGAGAACAAAGGACAAGCATCCAAGCAGACCATGAAAAAAAGTCTCTCTGCAAATTACATATATATCTACCTATCATTGCTCCGATAGCAATACCAATCAGATAACTGCCTAAGGTATGGGCAAAAGTTGTTGGAGCACCAGCAGACGAGAAACTAAGAACTCTGACCCAAATAATTTCCTGAGAGAGTGATATTACTCCGACAAAAAATGCCAAAACTAAAGCAAATGATCTACCTTCAATGGTTATTTTGCTCTTAGTCATTTTTTATCTATGCTTGGATTTGCCGCTTTTGCAGTACATAAAAACAAGTGCGCCAGTCAAAAGGTTACAACAAGCGGCAAACCATACAGAACCAGTTAATCCAAGAAACCTAAATAGGATTCCTGCAGTTATAAAGCAAGCAATGGCAGATCCGGCAGTATTGAACGTGTAAAGAAGCCCTACAGAGGATCCCAGTTTGGCGTTTTCATTATGCAAATAGGCTACGAGTATTGGTAAGGTTGCCCCCATACATAGTGTTGGGAAAAACAAAACTATATACACAGCCGCTCCGATCCCAGTTGTACTCATTCCTGCAGCAACTTCACCAACATATTTTATTAGTGGAATACTTATGAACCCAAATATAGCAATACCAATTTCAATCCATAAGAAAAGTTCGGGTAATTTTTTTGAAAATTTCTCTGATAACCATCCTCCAGTCAGGGCACCTACTCCCAAGCCAAACATGAAAATTGATACGATAAGAGTAACTGACTCTATATTAACTCCAAAGAGTGTGAAGAGAAGTCTTTGCCAGGCAACTTGATAAACAAGTGCTGCGATTCCCGACAACATAAATAAACCCGCAACTACCGACTTTGATGCTTTTAAAGTCTTAAAAGCCAACCCGTGAGTTGACTGGTTCATAATGTATAACTGAAATATTATAAAAAGAGTCCAAATAATTCCTGTACTAACAATATTAAATTGAATACCCCAGGCTCCGAAAAAAGATGTTAGGAAGAGAGTAAATGGCCATTTACTGTTCACCTTATATTTTGAAAGTAGCTCCGACTGTAAACAAATTTTACTAGCCATCAAAATTAAACCTTTGCGCAAATATATAAATAGGAATCCTCCAATCAGAGAAAATATAATTAACCTTATTACTAAATCACTCAGTGATGGTTTAGCACCTGAAGACGCAACAGAATTAATTGCAGAGGCAATGCCAGACAAAAATCCTATAGCCCAAACAAATAGCTTGGACTTAATTTCGCTGGAGTCTTTATTTTTCTCTAACAAGGGCTGCAATTACCCATTTTATAAGAGAAAAACAACTCTCATAGTCAATTCGCACCAAACTTTAAACTATTTAGTAATGTAATATTTTTGCAGCTACCATAAAAATAGAGAAATTAATAGGGAATCATTGAATAAAAGATTACATTTTAAGAAATTGATTTGGTTGGATTCCTAGTTTTTTTTATGCCCTTAATCAGTAATTTTAAAAATTACAAATCAACTCCCTATAATTAGTCCCCATGCTAGATATCAAGCGCATTCGCCAAGAACCGGAAAACATCAAAGAACGGCTTAAGAGTCGTGGTGGTGATGCTTTCGATCTTATCGATTCTCTCCTAGGCTGCGATGAAAAGCGCCGTCAAATTGAAACAGAAAAGCAATCAATTCAAAGTGAAAGAAATGCAAAGTCGAAAGAAATAGGAGAGAGAAAAAAAAATGGTGAAGACACTTCCGATATTGAATTAACGGTTCGTGAAATAGGCGTTAAATTAAAAAATCTATCAGATGAGGTCGAAGAAGCGGACAAGACACAAAATAATCTTTTACTATCTATTCCAAATATTCCTCACGAAAATTGTCCTGTAGGATATGATGAAGACTCTAATCCAGTAATTAAAGAATGGGGAAATAAAAGACCTCATGATGATGGCACAGAAAATCATGTTCAAATTGTCGAGAGACTTAATCTAATTGATTTTGATGCCGCTTCTAAAATTGCTGGTAGCGGCTTTGCCGTTTTTAGGGGGGCAGGTGCTAAGTTACAACGCTCACTAATTCAATTTCTTCTTGATAAGCAAACCAAGGAAAGAGGGTATACGGAAATAATCCCACCATATGTTGTTGAAAGAGATTGTATGGTTGGTACTGGTCAGCTGCCTAAATTTGAAGAGGACATGTATGGAATAGAAAACAATCAAATGTTTTTAGCCCCTACCGCAGAAGTTCCAGTAACTAATATTGAGCGAAACAAAATTCTCAGTGAGGATGAACTTCCCATAAAATATACCGCCTGCACCCCTTGCTTTAGGCGGGAAGCTGGGTCAGCTGGAACCGGAAATCGTGGTCTTATTCGAATGCATCAATTTGATAAAGTCGAACTAGTTAAAATTGTTCATCCTAAAAATTCTTACGAAGAACTAGAATCACTTACTGAAGATGCTGAAAGCATTTTAGAGACACTTGGCTTACATTATCGCAGAATTGAACTTTGTACTGGTGACCTGGGATTTAGTTCAGCAAAAACTTATGATCTTGAGGTTTGGGCACCTGGCCAAAATGAATATCTTGAAGTTTCAAGCTGTTCTAATTTTGAAGATTATCAAGCAAGGCGGATGAAACTAAGGTTTAAAGACACTGATACCGGAAAAAATCTATTTGCTCACACTCTTAATGGATCAGGAACAGCTCTCCCAAGATTGTATGTAGCCCTTCTAGAAACTTACCAGAGAGATGATGGGAGCATAGAAATTCCAGAACCATTACAACCTTATTTTGGTGAAAGCTCAATTAAAGGATAATTATATACTAATTAACTAATTTAAAATTACTCTTTTTAGTCACTGGACATCAGCCTAAGTTAGCAGAAAGTATTGAATCAAAATTGATTTTTATGATGAATTTATTAGGAACAGTTAATCCCAAGCAAAGAGCTATAGAAGTTGTCGAAACAAGTGGAGCTCCAACCGGTTTTTTTGAACCTGGCTCATTATTTTTCTGGTTAACCATTATATTTTTCCTCGCGTCTGCAGCAATGGTCTGGTTAATGATCAGAGAGGGTAAGGGCAAAAATTATGGTGACTAAATATCTTTTTGTTGTGGCTCTTATTTAAGCCATTAACTTTTAAAATAAGTGCTGTATTAAAAGTAGCACTAATTCCAAAGGGCTTTCGTTAGCTGAGGATCTAACCTATGAATGAAAATTCCATATTGGACACACTCATTGATTTAGCATTAAGTGAAGACCTAGGTGAGCACGGTGATATCACTTCAAAAAGTTTTATACCTGAAAATAGTCATTCTATTGGAAAAGTCATTGCAAAAGAGGATTGCGTAATAGCAGGTTCAGAAATTGCTGAACGGGTTTTTAATAAATTCGATTCCAGCATCAAAATTGATGTTCTTTTGAAATCTGGATCATCAGCTCAGTGTAACGCTACAGTTATAAATTTATCAGGGAAAACCCGCTCCATTCTTTCAGCTGAAAGGACTGCATTAAATTTCATTCAAAGGCTTTCTGGAATTGCTACCCTCACCAAGAAATATGTTGATGCTGTTGACGGCACCAACGCAAAAATTTTGGATACTAGAAAAACCACTCCAGGATGGAGAAACATAGAAAAGTTTGCAGTACTGTCAGGTGGTGGATCAAATCACAGAATGGGCCTCTTTGATATGGCAATGTTAAAAGATAATCATTTAGCTAACGAATCTGATCTAGAATTACTTCAGAAAAACATTTATTTATTTAAGGATAAATACCCCAATGCGCGCATTGAGCTCGAAGCGGACACCCTTAAACAAGTTAGTCAATTCGTTAAAATGGATGGCGTTGATGTTATACTTCTAGATAACATGTCTGAAAATGATCTTATAGAGGCTGTAAAATACAGGTCAGGTTCTATACAGTTCGAAGCCAGTGGTGGCATCAACCTTGAAACAATACATAATGTTGCGAAAACCGGCGTTGATTTCATTTCTGTTGGAGCATTAACACATTCTGCTTCGTCAGTTGATTTATCATTAGAGCTAGAATCTTAAAAGTTTCAATGGATGATCGACACTAGAAAAATTCAAAATTTTCTTAGTATAAATCAATGCAATTGGAAAGTTAGGTTCATTGATGAGTGTAGTTCTACTAACGAAGAAGTACTAAAAATATTAGATGAAGATCAGGAATTAGCTATTCCAGGGTTAGTACTTTTAACAGACTTTCAAAGTCAAGGAAAGGGTAGAAGAGGTTCAAAATGGGAATCCAACAAGTCCAAGGATCTCTTATTCTCTATTGCTTTTTCTCCCATCATGAGCACTAAGAATTGGAGTAGATTAACTCACGCAACTGCTTTAGGAATCTGTAATGCCCTGAATAAATTAAATTATAATGTAACCATTAAATGGCCCAACGATATTTATATAGGTGCAAGTAAGGTTGCGGGTATATTAGTTGAAAGCTTTCCCAAAATTCTTCAAAATTCAGGGACCGGTTTGGTGGTGATAGGTGTTGGTCTAAATGTTAATTCCAAACACGAAGATTTCAGAGAAAACTTTAGAACGCCGGCCACATCCTTATTTGTTAAGAAGGATACGCAAAAAGGTGAATTAGATAGAAAGCTGATTGCTGAAATGGTTATTCATGAGATTCATATCCAAATTAACAAATGCGAAAATTCTTTTTCTGAAATCTTAGATGATATTAAAAAAATTAGTTTTATTTATCAAAAAAGAATTCGTGTTCAACTCACTAGTGGAAAACTTGTTTTGGGAAAAGTTTTGGATTTTGGTAATGAAGGCGAAATAATTATCGAAAGGGAATCGCCCGAGCCTGGAGGGTCTAAAATTGATATTATTACTTCGGCCCACGAAGTTAGGTTAATTTAGTTATAAAACTAAATTTCTAATTATATTTAATATTAAATTTTTCTAAATTTTCGATTGGATTATATCCACTTAACTATTAAATTGTGGTAAATAGCGTTTTTATGGAAAATACAATAGTGGGTTTATCTCCAGAATCTCAATTTACCTTCTCGGATCAATTCGAAATCAGTGAAAATGGGAACGCAGAATTCTATGGCTTACTGTTGCGCGGAATGACCCATAAGCTGAATAATTTATTAGCTGTCATCCAGGGTTTTTCCAGTTTGATTATGATGGATGAGGCTGTTGATGAAGCTGTTATGGAAAATATTGGGCATATGAAGGAAGCTGCCAATAATGCCTCTAGTTTATCAGAAAAAATTCTGCCAGCCGGCGGATGCTCTCAAATAACAAATCAAGAATTAGCGATTTCTGATCTCATGTCGATGATTGAAGATAACCTTAGGGAACCCTTTAATAAACATGGAGTTACCCTAGATATACTATGTCCCAAAGAAACCCACAAAGTAAACGCAGATCCAGGTAGGNTAAAAAATATCATTTTAGCAATTTTAAAAAATGCGGCAGAAGCAGCGAGTAATAGTGGAGGGAATGCCTCAATTTCTATAAATAATCCCGGAGAATTTAGTAAAATTGAAGATCATTGTGTCGATATCTTGATTCAGAACACTGGGAGTGAAATACCAGCTGATAAAATTAACAAAATTTGGGAACCTTTCTATAGCTCAAAAGAAAGCGCCCACTTCGGTTTAGGCCTAACAACTGCTGCTGTTCTTGCAGTACAAATGAATATGCGTCTTGGTGTCATTAGTCAAAATGACTCAACCGTATTTTGGATTAGTATTCCAGCGGCTTAATTTAGGCCAGTTTTATACAAATTGTTAGTAATTAATGTCTTATAGGGCATTGGCACACTTTGCGCTAAGAATATCAATAAAAAGTGAGAAATTCTCACGAGTTTTGTTGCCAAAACATAAATAAATAGGGCAGAATATCNTCCCCCTATTTAATTATAAATTTAATATTTTTTTATGTCAGTATTAGTAAATAAACCAGCGCCAGATTTTACAACCTCTGGAGTCATGCCAGACGGCTCCGTTAAAGATGTATCTTTATCAGATTATAAAGGAAAATATTTAGTCCTTTTTTTCTATCCTAAGGACTTCACGTATGTCTGACCATCTGAATTGATCGCTTTTGATCACCGAGTCGGTGAATTCGAAAAGCGTGATGCCCAAGTTTTGGGTGTCTCTATAGATGACGCAGAATCCCATGTTAACTGGCGAAACACTCCAGTAGAAAAAGGTGGTATTGGTTCCATCAANTATCCTCTACTATGTGATGAAAGTAGAGAACTTACTAAAGCCTTTGATTTGCTGCATGAGGAAACAACTTTTGCGCTTCGCGGAACTTTCATTATTGACCCTGATGGAATTGTTCAAAGTGAAACGGTAAACAATCTTCCAATTGGTAGAGATATTGACGATACGCTAAGGNTACTGGACGCAGCCATTCATTCTGGATCCGGTGCGGGAGTTTGTCCTGCNGGTTGGAATCCTACAAAACCTGATATGCAACCAACTAAAGAAGGTGTTGCTTCTTACCTAAGTGAGAATGCTGACTCTCTTTAAACTTGGCGCCTTAACATAAAAATTTCACATTTAAGAAAGCATAAACCAACGAATGGCTGAGTTACGCTTTAGGCTATCACCCACGAAAACAATACCCTTCAAATTGATTGGGGACTTAACGACCATTGGTCGAGATCCAAATAATTCAATTGTTATAGACCACCCAAGCGTCTCACCATTTCATGCAGAAATACTCCTAGTTCATTCAGAGGATAGATATGANGTTTTTGATTTAGGTTCGCCAAATGGAACAAAGGTTAATGGGGAACAAGTAATTAGAAAAGAGTTAGAAAATGGTGACCAAATAAATTTTGGTAAACTGAAAGCAGAAATACTTCTTNATTCTTCTCCCAATACTCAGAACTCAGATACTGNTCCAGTCAAGAAGGAAAAAGTACCGTCTGTCGCAAGGGCTTCAAAAAAACCACCTATTCCAAAACTTGTTAAAACACCTCCCACTAAGGGCGAAGACACCAAAACCAAAACTCAGGATAAAAACCACAAATTTGATGTTCAGACATCTAGAATAGAAAATGATTCTAAGATAAAATCAGAACAAATTCCAAGTGATACTCATCTTCAAATCGAACGACTNGAAAATCAACTTAATGAATCTANAAAGGTCATTGATGATTTAAAAAGTATNAATGATAAGCTTAAAAAGGAGGCAGATAAGAAGCTCACTTCCACTCAAGTAAAGGGTGATTTAAAGAAATTTAAAAAGAGAAATAAAAAGCTCAAAAAAGAAGCTTCAGAGTTAAAAGAAAAGATTCAAAAAAGGGAATCTAAGCTCATTGATTTCTCACAAAGAGAATCAGAGTTACATGCTTTAATAGACTCAATTGAATCATTAGAAAAAGAATCCTCGCGCTTAAACAAAGAGAATAAATCTCATGCGACTAGAAACGAAGAGGTAAAGAAAAGGCAGAAAAGAGTTGAAACTGAAATTCGTAATGCCCTAAAGGCCACAGAGAAAGAAGCTGCGGAAAAAATTAGAATTGCTAATGAACACGCTCAAGTCGCACTTGCAGAATTAGAAGCAGATGTTCAACAAATTAAGGATGCCAGAGAGGCATCGAAGGTCCTTTTATTAGAAAAACAAAAATCTGTAAAGCTTGCTGAAGCTGAATACCAAAAAAGTACTAGCGGGCTTGAAAAGGTCAGAGTGTTACGGGAGGAAACAGAAGAAGAATATAAAGAATTATCTATTCAATTTTCTTCACTAAAGAAAGAGGTTAGTTCTATTGAAAAGACAAGAGCTGAGCTTGAAGAAAAATTCGTTAATGAAAAAAATCAATACAGTTCTTCTATCCAAAACCTCAAAACTGAAAATATACAGTTACAAAAGGAAAAGAACATTTTTGTTGATGAAGTTGCGGCACTAAAGCATGACAAAAGTGAGCTAAATGATGTAAAAACCAAACTCGTCAAATCAAGAGATACATTAGAAAAAAAGGAGCAAGAAATTCAAAATATTGAAAATGCCATTAGTTCTGTAACTACCAAACGAGAAGAACTAGTTAAAGAATATGACGAGCTCAATATTAAGGTTGCGAATCATAATAAAATTCTCAGTGAGAAGGACAATGTTGAATCCCAACTGAAATCATTACAGTCCACACTAGAAGATCTTAGAGGCGAAAAACAACTTGAGAGCGATGATTTAATTAAGATTAGGACAGAATTTGAGGAAAAATCAAAACTTACAACTACTTTAAAAACTGAACTCGAAGAAGTCAGTGAAAAGGTAATTCAAAAAATAGAAGAGATTAAATCTAAGGACTGTGAACTTGTCGAAATCACTGAGTCCTACGAAAACTCTAAAAATTTGCTTAGCGAAGAAAAATTAGAGCTTTCTAGAATTCAAAGTGATAAACAAAGTATAACAGAGGATGTTGAAAAATTAAAAACGACAAACTTAGATCTTGAGGAACAAAACCTAAAGGCAAGTATAGAACTTGAGAAATCAATTAATAAGTCTTCAAACCTCAATGATGCCCTCGAAGAAAAGNAGAATCAGTTAGATTCNTTGAAAACTCAAATNGNGGTTTCTTNAGATTCACTTACGAAAACACAAGATGAGCTCAAAGAAACAATTGTTACATTTGATCGATTAGGAACTGAACTTGAAGAAAAGCAAAAAGTTCAAATTGAGCTTTCTGATAGGGTCACTTTGCTCACTCAAGAAACTGCCGATCTCGAAGAAAAGAAAAGTGAACTGGTAAATGCAGAGAAACGCTTCACAAAGATACAATCCCAATTGGCTAGTAGTGAAGAAAGCCTCAAGGATACATTAGTAGCTTACGATGGATTAGAAGCTGAAATTAAAGGGCTAAAAAACTCACAACTAAATTTACTTGAGGAAATCAGTCGGTTGACAGCTGAGACAGCAGAACTCGAAACAAAAGAATCTAATTTGCTTTCAATTAATCTAAATCTCGAAGANAAAACTGCTGAACTTCTTGATGTCGAAGATAATCTCAATAAAAGCAAAATTGAAGTTGATGCTGTTCATAAAAAATTAGAGAACGCGGAAATAGATTTAGATAAAGTTAAANGTGAACTCACTGCTAACTTTAAANATCACGAAGTTCTAAAGTCAGACATAAGCGAACAAAAAGAAATACAAATTAAATTGCTTGATGAAGTTAGCTCTCTAACCGCTGAAGCCTCTAGATTAGAGTTAAAACAAGCTGAGCTTAATGAAATAGATCATCAACTTGAAGATAAAACTCAACAACTACTTAATACAAATTCAGAATTAGAAGTTGCTAAGGAAAGTCTAGGTGAAACTTCTAATAAAGTATCAGAGCTGCGGAAAGAATACGACCAACTAGCATCAGAGGCAAAGAGCCTTAAGGAATCTCAACTTTCTTTACTTGAAGAAATAAGTCAACTGACTTCGGAAACCGCTGACCTAGAAAATAGACAAATCGAATTTGAGGAAGTTTCATCCAAGCTCAAGGAGAATCGTNATCTCGTTCTGGAAACCGAAGAGCAGATTAAAAATACNCATAAAGANTTCCTAGTCTTAAATGAAGACTTTTCTGTAACAAGTTCTAAACTTGAAAAAAGNCAGGAAGAATTATCTCAAACCTTAACGGCATTTGATAAACTCGAAGCCGAAATNAAGAGTAATAAAGAAATTAAATCTGTATTACTGAGTAGTTTAAAAACTCTCCAGGACGAAACAGTTGCATTTGAAGAGAAAAAATTAGCTCTAGNTGAAGTATCCATTGAGCTTGAAGAAAAAACTTTGGAGTTGGTTGATACAAAAGCTGAAATCGATGAGAAAATTGATCAGTTAAATCAATTAAATTCCAAATTTAAAATTGCTAATGACNGTCTTATAGAAACTGAGGAACGTATCGCTAGTTACCAAAAACAAGAAGGTCTACTTAAATCCGAAATATTAGATTTAGNAGACCAAAAGGCCGAGAGAGACAATATTTTAGATGAAGTAGAAACGTTACGTTCCGAAAAAGATGNAATAGATCAACACAATCTTCTTTATAAGAACGCGCAATCTAAACTAGAAGAAGCCCGCGATGAGTACAGTCAGGTTAAGCTAGATGAGCGCAAAGAAAGGGTCTCACTTGAAGAGAAAAAACGTGAAGTTCAAAGACTTCAAAATGAATTGCGCAGTTTTGCTACTGAGTCTAGAAAACTTAGCCAAATCAAAGAAGAATACTCGAAAATAAACAACGAATTAAAATCGAGCAAAGAGAATTTCAATAAGCTCAGTACCGAAATTGACAAACTNGAAAAACTTTCCTCNAGATTAAAAGAAGAAACTAATGATCTAGAGGTAAAGTCTCAGAAGTACCACACGTATCGAGTTGANGTCGAAAAATTGGAAGCTCGTGCTGGAGAGTTAGGTTCCATTCAAACAAAATTAAAGAAAGCTGAATCCGAACTTATACAAATAACCGACGAGAAGAACAAGCTCGAGGCTGAATCAAATGTTCTGAAAAAAAGGAAAAAAACTTTGTCTAAAGCTGTGAGTCCTGACTGGGGAACAGTACATACCTTTAGTATTGATGTGATTGTCCAATTGGATGCAGTAGATGAGTTCATCAAAGCCTCCAAAAAGAATAATGATACTAGATGTATTCAGTCACTAAGCGAAATCCACTCATCATTGGTTAAGATTCTTTCTGACCATGATATTGAGATTTTGAGCCCTAGTGAGGGATCATTAATTAAAGATCAAAACGATCAAATAGAGATTTTAAGTGGCCCTAAAGGAACNGAAAACAAACCAGTAAAAGTTAAATCTATTTCTAAAACTGGTTACCTATGTAAAAACGGTGGTAAGGGCAAAATCACGGTCTTACGCAAGGCGGAGATTATAACTGTTGGCTAATAATACTGACCTATAAATCAGTATTAATTTGTNGCCTTGGTTCAAAGATACTCTCTATCTTTTCAGTTCTTAATGGTTGATAAGGCCTGATAAGTTTAACTGTCTTGACTATATTATCTCCAAATCATTAACCTAAAAACGCACGCATTTCATAAAATGACACCAATGCTTAAACAGTACACTGCTATAAGGAAGGAACTTCCTGAGGATGTTTTGCTGTTTTTTAGATTGGGTGATTTTTATGAGCTTTTTATGGATGATGCAAAGAATGCAGCAGGACTCCTTGGAGTTGCTTTAACCAAGAGGAATGGAATGTCAATGTGTGGAGTGCCTCACCATGCAGCAGAGAGTTATATTGGGAAATTAGTTAAGGCTGGTAAAAGGGTTGCTTTAGCTGAACAAGTCGGTGAAGTCAAACCTGGTAAAATTGTAAAACGGGAAGTTACTCAAATTATAAGCGCTGGTACTGTCAATGATNTGAACTTATTAGACCAAGCAAAGAACAATTATCTTGCAGGAGTCTTTTTTTCACAAAAAAAATATGGTCTCGCTGCAGTAGACTTAACAACAAGTCATTTTAAAATTGCTGAATTCGATGATTTTACCGACCTTGAAGATGAATTAAATAGAATTTCTGCATCAGAAATAATATTTTCTGAAGAACAGGATAATCATTTTGAAAAACTCTCAGAAAATATTATCTCTCATGATTCGTATGCATTCCTTAAAGACGGAGCATTTGAAAATTTAATCCAACATTTTGGAACGCACTCATTAGACGGCTTNGGTTGCTCTCATATGAGTGCAGGTGTTTCAGCGGCTGGTGGTGTTTTTCACTATCTCCAATCAACGCTTAGGAGAGACCTTAGTCATATTACGAACTTATCAGTATATAAAGCTAATGCACATGTACTAATTGATACATCAAGTGCCAGAAACCTTGATCTTGTGGAACATAGAGCTGGTCGAAAACATACCTTGTTAGGTGCATTAGACCGAACTCAAACCCCGATGGGTGCTCGTAAACTAAGACATTGGATTCTTAATCCATTGAGAGAGGCTAAGATAATTATTTCTCGNCATGATCTCATTGANGCTCTAATNTCATCCCCTTTTCAACTATCAAAAATCCGTGATGCATTATCAGAAGTAAGGGATATAGAAAGAACCGTTGGACGTCTAAGTGGTGGTTCCGGGAATGCTAGGGACCTTCAAGCCTTATCAAAATCACTANTGGCAGTTCCAGAATCCCGAGATCATTTAAATGCTCTTGGCGGAGGACCATTAGCCAATGAGCTAATTCCTAGAATGCGTGATTTTAAGGATTTAGTAAAGTTGTTGGAAGAAGCTATCTCTGACGAGCCTCCAGTTTCTTTAAGAGAAGGAGGAATATTCAAAGACGGTTATAATGAGGAACTCGATGAACTTAGAGCTGCTTCCACTGAAGGTAAAAGCTGGATTGCTCAACTTCAAACCGATGAAGCTAATCGAACTGGCATTAAGTCTTTAAAAGTTAAATACAATAATGTCTTTGGATACTTTATTGAAATAACCAAAGCTAACCTTGCTAATGTACCCGANAATTATACACGAAAGCAAACTACTGCGAATGCCGAGCGGTTCATTACTCCTGCACTTAAGGAAGTAGAAAATAANATTCTTGGTGCTGATGAAAGAGCNAAACAACTGGAATATGAGGAGTTCACAAAGGTAAGAAACACTGCCCTCGAAAACCTAGAATTACTTCAAGATACAGCAGATGCCGTTGCAGAAATTGATGTCATATGTGGCCTAGCTGAAACNNCTAGGNTATTTAATTANTGCCGACCTATAATTAATGAAGGTCCTGAGCTTAACATTGAAGATGGTAGGCACCCAGTCATTGATCAAACAATGATCGATGAAAAATTCATCCCTAATAACTCAAAAATTAATACGGATGAAACTCGTTTGATCATATTAACCGGACCNAACATGGCCGGTAAATCAACTTATATAAGGCANGTTGCTTTAATTACATTAATGGCTCAAATGGGAAGTTTTGTACCAGCCCATAGTGCGAATATAGGGATAGTTGATAGGATATTTACTAGAGTAGGTGCTAGTGATGATCTAGCAAGAGGTCAGTCCACTTTCATGGTTGAAATGAATGAAACGGCATTGATCCTCAATAATGCCACGAAGAATTCACTTGTTATTCTTGATGAAATAGGAAGAGGAACAGCGACTTTTGATGGATTAAGTATTGCTTGGGCAGTTGCTGAACACCTTCATGACGAAATAGGCTGTAGAACACTATTTGCCACACATTATCATGAGCTCACATCTCTTGCTGATAGTAAGAATGGTGTAGGCAATGCAAACGTCGCAGTACGTGAACACAATGATAAGATCATATTTTTAAGGAAAATTATCGAAGGCAGCGCTGATCGTAGTTATGGAATTCAAGTTGCAAGGCTTGCCGGTCTTCCCATGAAGATAATTGAGCGCTCTAAGTCTATACTCTCTCACCTTGAAGAAAAGAGCGTTCAGCCAAAAGCTGAAAAAGACCTGAGACCTAAAAAGAAAAGCAAACCCAAAAAAGTTGATGATTTACCTGATGCACAAGCCCCTCAACTAAATCTTTTTAATTGATACTCAGAGTTTAATAAAAATTAAAAATTCATTTCATGTATAAAAATATTTTTTTCTTCGTGGTTCTACTGCTTACCACTACTTCTTCTTTCTCCGGAGATTTCAAGGGCGCCAAAAGAATAAAATTCCTAAATTATCCCGATTGTATTGAGTTGAAAAACTCTGCTGGGACCACCGCAGTTCTCAGTCACCATGTGGGTGGACGCGTTCTAAGTTACCGAAAGAATAATAAGGAATCTCTTTTCATCGCAGATAATGAAAGGGAATGGAAACCTGATGGTTCTAAAAAACCTTCTTCTGCTGGGAGGTTTGATATAGGTCCAGAATACCTGATTCCAAAAAGAAAGGAATTATGGTCAGGTAAATGGACTTCTACAATAATTGGACCTCGTAGTGCCAGACTGGAGAGTAAAGAATCGAAAGATGCGGGCATTCGTTTGATAAGGGAATTTATTTTAGATGAAAAATCCTCTCATTTAATTTGTAAACAAACTATGGAAAACACTTCGAATAAGGTTCAAAGGTGGTGTCATTGGGGGAGAATGTTTGCAATCCATGGTGGCATTGGGATCGTGCCACTCACACCAGAACACAAAAGATTTCCAAAGGGATACATTATGATGCGAGGGCGTGATGAAATGTTAATTCTTCCTGAAGATCCAATGATACGCAAAAGAGGAAACTTCCTTGAAATATTAGGTCCTCCTTCAGAACCTAAACTTGGTTTTGACTCCTTTGCCGGTTGGTTTGCATATCAAATGCCCAACGATTTGGCATTTGTTAAAACTTATAAAACTTTCCCTGATCGATTATACGGTGAAATCGCAGGTCTAACTCTATCAATTTGGTACCCCAACAAAGATTGGGTTCCGGCCTGTGAATTAGAACCTATAGGTCCAATGGAAGAAATGGAGCCAGGTCAAAAAGCTTCGTTCACTGAAAACTGGTTTTTAGTTGATAACCCTTTTCCTGATGAAGGCGAACAAATTGATTTATCTTCACTCGAATCTAAAATAAATAAACTTCATAACTAGAAACAATCATGAAACCTCTTATTTTTTTCTCTTACATATTTATAAGTTCTTGTACCTTTTCATTAGCTGAAAAAATTGATGTTTATTTTGGTACTGGAGGTCGTGCTTCCGAGGGAATTTATCATTCAAAGTTTGATACAGAGAGTGGTAAATTATCTCAGCCCAAAGTGGCAGCAAAAGTCAACGGGCCTGGTTTCCTAGCTTGGCATCCGGATCGATCAAAAATTTATGCTGTTGCTGGAATTGATGGTGGTCCTGGCGTTGCGGGTTTTGATGTAAAAAAAGATGGTTCTCTTGAGCAATTTACAAGCTCTCTAGTCAGAGATGGGGGAGGAACTCATATTGCTGTTCATCCTTCTGGCAATTTTCTACTGACTGCTCAATACGGTGGAGGCTCTACAGCTCTTTTCCCTCTTAATGATGAAGGTGAACTTGGCAAATCAGTCATCATTGATCACGAAGGTGGCTCTAAAGTTGTTGGAAAAAGACAAGATTCACCTCACCCTCATTGGTGTGGATTTTCTCCTGATGGAAAATACGCCTTTGTGCCAGACCTTGGCACAGATAATATTCATATTTACAAGGTAAACACTAAACAAACCGGGATAGATAAACATTCACTTGCAGCCAGTGTTCCCGGGGGTGGTCCAAGGCATATGCGTTTTTCAGCGGATGGAAAATTTATTTACCTTTTAAATGAACTCTCACTATCTGTAACAACATTTGCTTATGATAAGAATACTGGAAAAGCTGAAAGGCTTACTACCACTCCGTCCTTATCTGATGAAGTCAAATCTGAGGAAACGTTTAATTCGGCAGCTGAAATACTAATTCACCCAAATGGAAAATTTGTTTGGTCCTCTAATAGAGGTAACGATAGCATCACTTGTTATAAGTCTGACCCTTCGACAGGCAAATTAATCGTTACGGAGGTCGAGCCAATTAGAGGCGCTTGGCCTCGTAATATTAATATTGATCCAACGTCAAATTGGATACTAGCAGCAGGTGCACATTCTAATACAATAGCAGTTCACATGGTTGACCAGGAAACAGGAAAACTTTCTTTTCAAACTCGGTCTATTATCAGTTTGCCGGGCCCTATTTGTATTTTATTTAAATAAAAATACTTTATTTTCCTAAAATATTCCCTATTAAAATAGAGCAACTTATTATTATGTTAGGTCATTATAATTTTTTGTTTTATTTATAATGGACTCATTTTCAGGAGGTTGTTAATGTTAAATAATATGACAATACAAAAAATTAATCCAATTGGTTGGGCCAACCTTATTGCTATGGCAACTGCAATATTTGCTTTTCTAGGAATTTTATTATTTATGCTTTTTGGTGGTATTCTAGGCGGTCTTATGGGGGGTGATGCTGCCATGCTTGGAGAGATGATGGGAGGAGGAGCAATCGCGCTTATACTTGGGCCTATAATTTATGGCGTTGTAACTTGGATTTTTACAATTATTTTCGCATTAATAATGAACCTATGTCTCAAATTGATTGGCGGTCTTAAGATTGAAGTTTCAGAATAAAAAAACCTTATTTTCTAACTACGCTAAAACACCTTTGATTACTTCAGCGGGGACCACACCTGTTAATCGCTGATCTAAACCGCCATAGTGGTAAGTTAAACTTTCGTGGTTTAATCCCATCAAATGTAATATCGTAGCATGGAGATCACGAACATGATGCTTGTTGACTGCAGCTTCATGACCTAAAGGGTCCGTTTCGCCGTAACTCGTTCCTGCCTTTACACCACCCCCAGCAAGGAAATAACTAAATCCCTTAGGATTATGATCACGACCACCATTATTGCCCTGAGAAACAGGTTGGCGACCAAATTCTCCCCCCCAAACTACTAACGTTTCTTCTAGCATTCCTCGTCGTTCGAGATCTTCAAGTAATCCCGCTATGGGCACATCAATCTCAGGACCATGGATCTTAAGATTTTCTTCCGCTCCGTTATGAGCATCCCAGTTTTGTTGTTGATGACCCCCTCCTGAGTAAAGCTGCACAAAGCGAACTCCCTTCTCAACTAAGCGGCGGGCAATTAAGCACTGACGACCAAAATGCGAAGTTGGAATTGAAAGCTTATGGTCACCCTTGCCCATATGTAACCCATAAAGCTTTTTAGTTTTTTCATCTTCATTAGAGATGTCAAGCGCCTCAGGAGCAGAAGTTTGTAGCTGATATGCAAGATCATAACTAGCGATACGGGCGCTGAGTTCAGAATAAGATTCTTTACCACGTAGGTGCATTTTATTAAATTCGTTGATAGCATTTATCTTATCCCCCTGCATTGAATGTGTAATCATTGAACGCGGATTAAGATTTAATATTGGGTTTCCTTTAGACCTTAGAATAGTCCCTTGATATGCAGCAGGCATATACCCACTTGCCCAGTTTGCTGCTCCTGGAATTGGGCCACCTCGGGCATCAAGCATAACCACATAACCAGGCAAGTTAGGGTTTGTGGTTCCCAAACCATGAGAAACCCAAGCTCCTAATGAGGGGTGACCTTGCAAGATCCGACCACAGTTCATTTGTAAATTTGCTGAACCGTGGGCGAAGGAATCCATATAAAGTGACTTAATCACTGCAAGCTTATCCATGTGCTTTGCAATATTTGGAATAGCATCTGAACACCACTGTCCTGACTGCCCGTGTTGAGTAAACTTTCTCTTTGATGCCAAGAGTTTAGACTTTCGTAATTCACCTCTACGAATTTCCATATTTACCTCTTTACCATCATTTTTTTGTAATTCTGGTTTATAGTCGAATAGGTCCATTTGTGAGGGACCTCCATACATATAAAGAAAAATACAAGCCTTGGCTTTGGCAGGAAAATCCTGAGGTTTAGGAGCTAATGGGTTAACTAATGTACTAGCAGGCAGAGCACCAAATACCTTTTCCCCAGGAAAAATGCCAGATAGAGAAATTCCAGCCATGGAAGTTCCAAAATATTTAAGGAAATTTCTGCGGCCTTCTTCTTGAAACCTCGATTTTATATTCATTTAAATTATCTCACTTATTAAATTCCTAGGCTTAATCAACATATATAAATTCATTGAGGTTTAGTAACATTGAGCATAATTCAGCCATTGCTCTTCTTTCAATAACTTGCTGATCTTTGTTAAGAATGATTTCTGTGTCACCTACTATTAAGTTGGAGGCAGAATGATTTATTTGCGTAATTGGATATTTTTTTTCGTTATTCTCAATTGAAAGTTTATCAAAAGTCACGCTTCCTCCCCACGAACTTATACCAAACCGACCCTCTCCTAAAATTGGCTTATTGTCTTTTGCAAAAACTTTAATAGCCTCCGTTCCTACAGAGCCAGAAATTTTGAACCCTATTCTATTTTCAACTAACTCTAATTCAAAGTCTAGAAACCCAGCTTTTAAATCACCCGTAGATTCTTTAGCAAGGGTTTCAATTTTACCTTTATTATAACGTTTCAAGGAAACTTCATTAGAATTGGCATCAATTAATGCCACATATCCATCAAATTGATCTCCTCTTACTTGAGCTCTTATCAAAATTGATACCCTTTCAGTAATGTCCTGTAATTGAAATTTTCCGCTAATCTTGTGGTCTCTCAATTCCATTTTAAATAAAGCAAATGCTGGCCATTCAATTTCTGCTCTAAGTGCGCTTTCATAACCTCCTGTCCATTTACCTTTAAAATAATCCCACCCAGAAGTAGGACCTTTTAAAAACTGCTTTGACGGAAGAATCTTGTGATAGTCATTAAAAAAAGCAGACGGGTAGTCTGGCCTAAAGCGAATCTGACTTGCTAAAGGTTCTTGTTTTTTGTGCTGTGTTACTAAAAATTTCTTTGCCATTTCTCGTTCTGCATGACTGGGGTCCCTACTCAACACAGTTCTAAAGGCTTTTCCTATGGGATCTTTACTGAGAAGAGCACTATTAGAGATAAGCTTTGCGCTTTCAGAA
>PAHQ01000056.1 GCA_002705125.1 Verrucomicrobiales bacterium
ACCTCTAAATACAATCCGCAAGTTTTCGTCGACTTCCCCCTCAATGTCCGCCTCGGCCATTACGGTTCCTGCTTCATCGTTAATGTTAAGTATATAAAGTCTCCCACCAGGATCCGCATCTCTTGGATTATAAACAGCACCATAACCATCAAGGGTTCCTAAACCTGGTTCTTTGACTCTAGCTAGGATTCCCATATTTTGATCAATGGAAGGATCAAAATTAATATCAACAGCCATATAGAAGTTTTCATAAGTAACATCTTGTATGAAGCTTCCTGCTCGAGGTGAACCGAGTGGTTCTATACCATGCCCTTCCATGGCGATACTGTAAGAATTGCCATTTGGAAAGCCCCATGTAGCCGGAATCCCTTGTCCTGCCAAAGTATTAACTTTTGTCCATCCGTTGTCGTTGCCGTCATCAAAATCGTCTGTTTGAGAGTTGCTAGTAATAGGAATTAAAACAAAAAGTAGAGAGTGAAATAAAGATAACTGTAAGAGTTTCATTATGAACATTTTACTGTATCTAGATTGATATTGGCGAGCACGAAATTATATGCCTACCTGCCCCATTGTTAATGACCAAACATTTGGGTCCAATGTTTCCCTGTAAGTCCCATACCCACGCGCTTTGCATCAGGGTTTAACATGTTTAAATGATGACCCGGACTGTACCACCAGGCTTGGTTAGCAGCTTTTCCGCTTTGGTTACCTTTATAGATGTTTTCTGAATTAGCCTTTGTGCCAGCTAATTTGGCCCTAATCCATGGAGTCTTTTTTCCTTTGATTGGTGAATCATGGTCAAAGAACCCTTTTTCCTCCATGTCCTTTGAATGTTCTCTTGATGCAAAACAAAGTTTAGGATCAATGATACATGGTTTGAGACCTATCATTATTCGATATTCATTCATATCACGAATTGCAGAAGCTTCTGATGGTCTAATAAGATTGCTTATTTTCTTATTACTTTCAAGTATCTGCATGTCTTCTCTGGGCGGGCCAAGCACTGAAGTGGAGGTATTAATTTCATAATTGATAAGTGTGTGAGTGCCAAATTTATCCACGTTGCTCTCAACAAGAACTAGACGGTCCATACAAATTTTTCGTTGTTCCACTAAACTTGAAATGTATTCACGTTTTTTTTGAAGTAGCGGGTTAATAGAAAATATTTCATCAATTTTCATTACCTTCAAATCTCGCAACCTTTTAAGTGCGGGGTCACCGGTACGCTTAATTTCATCTTTAGTCAGTCTGTCTCCGAGTGCTCTCAAAGATTGAACTTTTTGTTCAAGTAATATTATTTCTTGTCTGGTTTTTGGTGTTGTTTTTTTGAAACCTGCTTTTTTAGCACACTCGACATAAGCTCTTTGATACAATGGCCACTTTTTCTTGAGCTCTCTGTCAATTCTTTCAAACATTGTTTGAGCGACTGGACGACCAAAGTCCATCATTTGCTTTATGATTTGAGTGCGCTTGGAATCGTTGCCTTTTAACTGGTCGTATTCTTTATAAAGCTGGCTGGCTCTGACTTTATCAGTTTGGCTCAGTTTATTAACGTCATTAATTCTAATTTTGCCCGCATATAACGCATTGATTTTTAGTACGGACAGGAAAGTCACTATTACAATCTTTGATTTGATCGAGAGCATGTGATGAGAGGTTATGGAGGAGGGAGAGACAATTATAAGAGAATTAAAAATACTATCGGAAAATGAATTTTTAATGAATTTGCACTGTAGTTTTTATAGAGCGTGCCAAAAAACATTCTTGATGAGCTTTTTGATGAAGTTCTTCGATTTTTTCTCTACTAACCGTATTAGGGGAAGCTAACTGAATCTCAGGATGTAAATCTATCTTAGATAGCCAAGGTTTTCCATCCTCAGCTTTCTCTAGATGACCGATTGCGTTGTCGCTGTAGGAGTTGATTTCTATTTTCTGTAAGGCGCACAGGGCCAAAAAAGTGAGGGCATGGCAACTTGTAATTGAGGCAACAAATGCCTGTTCAGGATCAATTAGTTCGGGATTACCTAGAAATTCTGGAGCAGCTGTAGCGTTAATTTTATTTTCATGACCGAAATCCCATTCATGGTCACGCGAGAAAGTTTTATAAGAAAAATCTGAACCTTTACGCTCCCAACTAAAAGTGACTTTATGTTCTGACATTTCAGGCAATATCAACGATCTCTGATTTTAAACAATGTGGATTTGTTTAATTAATTGAATCAATTCCAAATAAATATAACCTTTTTTGATCATACAGAAATAATTAGCTATAAAAAAGCCAAGTGTTCGTAAAACACTCTTTGTTTTAATTATATATATGGTGCAATTAATATCAGGCTCAATAGTTAGCGGGCATGGAGTAGCCTCTGGTTGTTCTAATGACCCTCGTTTCCCTGAAGGAACGTTGTCGCTACAGTGGCCAATATTTGAAGAACTTGGACTCAATTTCTTAGGTTATCATAGGGCGACAATTAATATATCTGTTCACCCTATGAAACCAGTGCTCGTGAAATCGTTATGCACATTCCGTAATGTTAAATGGCATGTAGACTGTGGGGCTGAAGATTTTTCTTTTTTCAAAGTTGAATTGCTTGTCTCGGATGCTAAATCAGTAGACGGGTTAATTTACTGGCCACATCCTGAAACCAAGCCAGAACATTTTCAAGATCCACATGTCATTGAAGTAGTTGCACCAAAGGTTGAAGGCTTGTCCTTAAAGGATAAAGTTTCTATCAAAGTTAATAGAGAACAAATTTACTTTCATTAATGAGTGACCAAAATCTAACTGCTATTTATGCCAAGGATTTAATCAAGTCATATGGTTCGTTTCGCGCCTTAAAAGGAATTGATCTCCAAGTCCATTCTGGCGAGATCTTTGGATTTTTAGGTCCTAATGGAGCGGGTAAGACAACTGCTATTCGATGCATGCTAGACATGATTAGAAGAGACAATGGCATCATAGAAATTTTTGGGAAAGATCCTCAAACCGAATCTGTCGCAGTCAGAGACTTATGTGGTTATTTGCCCGGGGAGTTAAGGCTAGATGAGAATGCCTCCGTGAAGTCAATTCTTAATTATTTGAGAAGGCTTAGGCAGGGAGGGAAAGACTGTAGTGCAAAAATATCTCAACTAGCGTCAAGATTAGATTTAAATTTAGATTCCAAAATTAAGAACCTTTCTAAGGGTAATAAACAGAAGCTAGGTATCATCGCCGCTTTTATGCACAAACCAAAGCTTCTTTTACTTGATGAGCCTACGAGTGGTCTTGATCCTTTGGTCCAACAAATTGTTTTGGAACTAGTTAAAGAAGCAAAGCAATCAGGAGCCACAATATTTTTTTCATCTCATGTACTTGCAGAAGTTCAATCAATTGCTGATCGTGTGGCCATTATAAAAAATGGTGAAATCGTGGAGGTGGGCGTAACAAGCTCACTGTTATCGAAAAGAGCCTGGAGAGCTAAAATTAAATTTGTTTCTGATGACTCTGGTAGAGGTGCAATGATAAAAGATCTCGAAGGTGTGACAGTACTAGAAGTTTCAGATGATAATAAAATTTTTGATATTGGTATTGAGGGGGATGTGGACCCATTCATAAAATTTATTGCTAATTTCGAAGTCGATTATCTTGAGATTAATAAGCCAAACTTAGAGGAAATATTTCTTTCGTATTACGGTGATTGAAATTCTGAAAAACAAATTTAATGAATAATGTTTTAAATATTGCGCTCTACTCCTTGAGAAGGTCTTTTTGGATTATTTTAGGCTGGGGTATTCCTTTAATGTTACTGGGTATTATTACCATTCCTTTTTATGATCTTGTGGCTGAGAATGAAAAGCAACTTCGTCCAGTTTTGGATACACTGAAGCCTTTCCTTAAGAGTTTCATTGGTGGCGATGAAGCCGAACAAGTGTTCACTCCTGAGGGATTCATAGCGCTTAGATACTTTGCATTTCTCCCCGTTGTCATGGGGATCTTTGGATCTGTATACGGAAGCGGTTTACTTGCTGGAGATGAAGAAAAGGGAATATTGGATTTTCTAATGGCTCAACCCATAAGCAGAGCTCAGATGTTTTGGGGGAGGTTACTTGCCTTTTTTATCTGCCTAGCAGTAATCATTGGATTTGGATGGTTTGGACTTTGGTTGGGCGTGTTAAAGGCAGAGTCTATGATGTTTTCTCCCATCAAGTTGTTATTACCATATATATCGGTTTTCGCCGTTACATGGTTATTTTCTTCACTAAGTCTTGCATTTAGTATGGTAATGCCTTCTAGATCTGCAGCTGCGATGCTCTCTGGCATCATAGTATTAGCTGGGTATATTATTACTACTCTTTCAAAGGCAATAAAGGGGCTTGAAGCTTGGGCACTTTTTTCACCTATCACTTATTTTCAAGGTAACGCAATGGTTGGATTAGAGCTAAATTTATTGATAAAACTTCTAATCGCATCATTGCTCTTCATTGCTTTTGCAAGGAAGGGTTTTGGTAATCGAGATATCCGAGTGGCTGGCGATGGCGGTTGGAAAATCCCGTTATTAGATCCTAGATAAAATATTAGTCGTCTTTTAACGCATAAAACTAATTATTTATACAATTTTAGTATTTAACTAAAGTTAAATGATTGGTGAACAAAACCCTGAATCTCTAGTTGCGGACAACCCACAAAATAAGCTATATTGTATTTAAGATGAATGAGATGAGGTTTATAACAACCGCTGCCCTTATCGCTGCGTTTTCATGTGCCACTGCAGTGTCGCAACTGGCTCAGAGGACTGGTGCAGTCCCTAAAAGTCAATCCACTGAATTTTTAGACAAAGCATCAAAAAAAATTGATAGACTAGTAGGAGCTGATTTTAGAAGGAAGCAGATACGTCCCATAGGAAAAGCTAACGATGCTGAATTTCTTCGGAGAGCCTACCTAAATTCTGTTGGAAGAATCCCCTCATATGATGAAGCTGTTGAATTTTTGAATAATGAGGATCCAAAAAAGCGTGACACTCTAATAAACTCATTACTTGGATCATATGGATATAACATGCACATGTTCAACTGGTGGGCAGATCTTTTAAGGGCGACTGATACGTTTGAGGACACGTCAGGTGCTCCATATATAAAATGGATTAAAGATTCGATTGCTGAAAATAAATCTTACAAGACCATGGTCCATGAGTTGATTTCAGCTACTGGAGGAGGATGGCAAAACGGAGCCGTTGGATACTACGTACGTGATAAAGGCATGCTTAAAGACAACATGGCTAACACAACGCGTATTTTTTTGGGCACTAGAATAGAATGCGCTCAATGCCATAACCATCCGTTCGATTCTTGGAAGCAGATGGACTTTTATCAGATGGCCGCATTTACCAACGGTATCAAAACTGCCAAGAGTTATTTGTCTGATTATTTAGAGGATAAAGAAGACATGGATGGTGTGAGCCGTGAACTTAGAGATGTTTCGAGATTAATTAGATATGCGGTATATGATTTTTCAATTCAAGATACTGGTACAGGAACTATCAAATTGCCAAAAGACTACAAGTACCGAGATGGCGACCCTGGAGAAAGAATCGGCGCCAAATCACTAAGTCAATTTGGTAAAACCGTTAAGGTTAGTACAAGATCCAAAAGCACCGACCCAGGAAAGTCTAGGACAAGGTTTGCAGATTGGCTTGTAAGTCCAGACAATCCAAGATTTACAAAAGTCATCGCAAATAGAATTTGGAAAAGAGTCATGGGAACTGGCCTTTTTGAGCCTCTAGACAATTTTAGCTCTGCGTCAGAGCCTTCTAATTCTGCTTTAATGTCATATCTTGAGGAGTTACTGATTGATTTAGACTATGATTTGTTAGCTTTTCAAAAAGTTCTCTATAAGACCTATTCTTTTCAACTTAGCCCCAACACAATACAGCATCCAGAACGGTCTCCCTATCACTTTAATGGTCGTCAACTAAAGAGACTCAGCGCTGAGCAAATATGGGATTCATTGCTTACTCTTAAAATCAATGATCCTGACAAGAGGTTGGGTAACGGTTATACTGGCGATGCCATCATGTACCGCGGCCGACCTGTACTAGTTGGTAAAAAATCTATGAAAGATTTATACAAAGAAGTCATGTCTTTGGAATCAGGTACCGAGGTTTGGGATTATACAAAGGGGCTTCATGATCAAATAAAGAGTGATAAAGGAATCAAAGGAGGTGGTGGCGAAAATATGGGTATGATGATGGCATATAATGCTGGAAAAAAATATGGTAATGATATGCGTGCCTCTGAGTTAAGATCACCAATGCCTAATGGACATTTCTTAAGGCAATTTGGTCAGTCCAACCGCGAAGTGATCGAGAATTCCAGCACTGATTCTGATGTCACTCAAATACTTTCAATACTAAACGGTCATGTTGAACGTCACCTCATAAGTAATGGTAACTCAAAAATATTTCAGACAATAAAGGCTGCTAAATCTGACGAACAAAAAATCGAAAGAGCTTTTATTAGTATTTTGTCGAGATTTCCGTCAGCAGACGAAAAGAAAATTTTTCTAGAAGAATATGAATTGAATGGATCTGCAGCGACAAACAACATGGTCTCTGCCTTGATTTCGACCGGAGAGTTCATGTTCGTTCAATAAATTTAAAATAATAATTAAGCCAACCGTTACATAAAGATGCCAGATAGTACCATATTCAACAAGGGTGACGAAGTAAGTCGCAGACAATTCATGATAGGAGCTGCTCGAAATTGCCTAGGAGTCAGCGTTCTGCCAATGCTAGGATCTACACTGGCGACTAATGAAACTTTTGCAGCGGCCCCTCCAATGCGCCGAGGAGCAGCTAAAAGTGTAATTTTTCTGAATATGGCAGGAGGAATGAGTCATCTAGATACCTTTGACCCTAAGCCTGATAATGATGAAGTTCAGGGCCCTACACCTGTTATTGATACGAGTGCTGACAATGTTCGAATCTCGGGGTTTCTTCCTAAAACAGCTTCTGTTATGAAGCATGTGACACTCTTACGTGGAATGCAAACTAACCAAGGTGCGCACGAACAAGGTCAGTATCTATTGCACAGGAGTTATCCTATGAGAGGTACTATTGTTCATCCTGCCCTTGGTGCATGGGTTATGAGATTGTCAGGCCGACGTAACACAACGATACCGGGTTTCGTATCAATTGGAGGATCTGCTGAGAATGCTACAGGAGGATTTATGGGAGCTAAGTTTGGAGGCGTTCCATTAGGAAGTGCTAATGACGGTCTCAAAGACTCAAAGAGAGCTCATTCTGTAAGTGAATCCGATTTTAATCGTCGTCTTCAGTTAGCAGATAAGATGAATTCCACTTTTCATGGCAAATTTAAACAGAAGCAAATTAAGACTTATCATGGTCTATATGATGAGGCAATAAAGCTCATGACGAGTGAGGATTTGAAAGCTTTTGACCTGAATCATGAAGATATCAAGGTTCGTGATATGTATGGGCAAAACGGTTTTGGTCAGGGTTGTTTGTTAGCCCGGCGACTAGTTGAGCATCATGTCAGGTTCGTCGAAGTTTCCTTAGGTGGCTGGGATACACACAATGACAATTTTGTTTCAGTTGAATCTCGTTGTCAGATTCTTGATAGCGCCTTGGCAGGATTGATTTCTGATCTTGAGAGAAGAGGATTACTTGATTCAACATTAGTGGCTCTTGGAACTGAATTTGGAAGGACTCCGGATATTAATGAAAACACTGGAAGAGATCATTTCCCTCGAGCCTTTAGTGGCTTGATGGCGGGTGGTGGAGTTAAGGGTGGATTTGTTTATGGTGAAACTGACCGTAAAGCACATACTGTCAAAGAAGGTATTGTTACGCCTGGTATGTTCAATGCAACTATCGGACATGCCCTTGGACTGCCCACTGAAAGAGTAGTTACTTCACCTTCAGGTAGGCCGTTTACAATTGGCGACGAAGCAAAACCTGTTAAAGAAATTTTCGCTTAAGCTTTGAATTGGCTTCTTTGCTAGATTAGACGACTAATCCAAGAGTTTCATCTAGCAACTATTAGCTGATTTTGTTTATGAGATTAAACCTCATTATTTTATTACTTTTTTTTGTATTACACCGTAACGGTGAAGCCCAAGACATAGATTACAAGAAGCAGATCGCTCCTATTCTGGCATCCAAGTGTAATTCTTGTCATACAGCTAAGAAAAAAGAGAGTGACAAAAAGCCAAAAGCTGGTTTAGCTCTCGATACTCCTTTAGGCATAAGGTCTGGGGGTGTTCTTGAAGTTGGTGATGCCTTAAGCAGTGAACTCTATGTTAGGGTTTCCTTACCAAAAACTGCAGAAGACTTAATGCCCCCACTTGATGAAGGTGGACCCTTGTCATCTAGAGAAATTGAACTTATAAAAAAATGGATTGATGATGGAGCGCGTTTTGGTTCCAGCGATACAGAAGGATTAACTAAATTAGATGACACTTTAGATGCTCGTAAGGTTTTGGGAATGCCGGTAAGAGAGCCAAATGTTGATGCTATTTCTCATCTAGAGGAAATTGGTGCAACGGTTACCCCGGTCTCGGTGGCTTTGCCGGAATATCTTTCAATTGAGTGGATTTCCACATATCACAAAATTACTGACAAGGAAATTGAGCAAACCTTACATCTGGCACCTAACATTATAGAGTTGGACTTGAGTCGTACCAAGCTCACTAATGAGGGTTTAAAACATGTCGGTAAACTCGGTCGGCTCACCCATTTGAATTTAAGTCGAACCGGTATTGATGATAGTGGCATCAAGGCACTTTCCGATTTGAAATCATTGGAGTGGTTGAATTTGTATGGAACGAAAATAACGGATGCCTCTATCCCCATTATCGCCAAATATCGAGATCTTAAAGCCGTTTACCTCTGGAGCACTTCAGTTACTAATGAAGCAGCATCCTCATTAAAGAAGTCTTTGCCTGATGCAAAAGTGGTTCTAGATACTGATGCAAAGGCGAATCGATTCAATGATTTAGACGAGCCTAACAGGTTCGACTTCTAGTAACACGGTTATGAGCGCCCTTTTCATGGGCTAGTCATTCAATTAAATAAATACCGATTTATTTAATTATTATACGGAATTGTACGATTTTGAGCGCAGATCTTGCAGCGTATGTACGCGATTGTTTTTAAAATTATGGAAAACCGCGGCTTTCAATACATATAAATCAAAATTGCTATAATTATCAAAAAAAACTTTTACAAATGAGAAAAGAATGGCATTATTATTGTATTTTTATCTGGATGCCTCGTCAAAAAAATGCCATTTCATCTGTGCAACTGACCGTTTCGATAACGGAAAAGGTTCGTGAACACCTGGATCGGATGACTGAGACAGGCATGTTTGGCAAGAATGCTGCCGAAACAGCGAACCTTTTACTAATCGATTCGATCAGGGAATACATAGAGAAGGGCTCAAGTTTTTTGGAAGAAAATTCTAAGGAATAAATAACCCTATAAATACCAAATATCCTGACAGAATAATTACAATGCCAAGTTACAGATCGAATACTCCTGAAAATTCTGGAGATTACGAATCAATCCCTGAAGATAATAAAAAAGATCAAGAGGATTACAATGATCCAGCTGATTGGGTTTATTCTGAAGACTCTGCGGAAGATGATCAAATAAGGCAACTAGCAGAAGAAATCATCAGGTATGATGACGTTTTGACCAGTATACTTAGTGACACTATATCCGGTGACGTTCCAACTGGAGAAATTCTGAGAAAAGTTTGTGCATGGCAAGCCGCTAATGGTGGAGGGTATAAGCGTGCGTCTGGTAATAAGCATGTGGCCCCTTGGTCAAATTAGGTTAATAAATTATTATCTGATCGAAGCTCGTCATAATGTAACCCTAAGGATAAGGTTTACTTATGCGATCTCATTTAATAGCTGCTTTATATTTGATAAGCAACGTTTGTGCAGATCTCGTTAATGTTCCAGATTTGGGGCTAAAAATAGAAAAAGGATTCAGTGTTTCTCTTTATGCTGATTCAGTTCTAGCACCTGACGTTTATTCGATGACTTTAGATTCCGAGGGTTCTGTTGTTATATCTTCGAGGGGATACATAAAAAGATTAATAGATGAAAATGGTGACGGCAAAGCGGAGAGGGGAGAAATAATTACAAAATCGTCTTCGGGCGCAATGGGAATGTTATTTGTAGATGGTAAGACTTTACTCACTTCAGAGGGTGGAAAGTTTAATCGCTATAGTGATGATAATGGAGATGGAATTTTTGAAAGAGGTCCTGAAGTAATAGGAAAATTCGGTGGTGGGGAACATGGAATACACGCTATTCGCAAAGATAATAAAGGTAGAATTTATTTAATTGGTGGAAATGATGCTAAGTTTTCTGGTCATACTGATCTAAAGCAGTACAAGGAATTAGAAGGCGGTGGTATAATTCGTTACGAGCCAGATCTAAAGAGGCCAACTCTCATTAGTCATGGTTTTCGGAATCCGTATGACTTTGATTTTAATAGTGAAGGTCATATTTATACTTACGACAGTGATTGTGAGCGTGAGGTTTTTTTACCTTGGTATTCTCCGACAAGACTTTATAGGGCAGAAGATGGAGCTCATCATGGATGGCGTTTGCCTGGATGGAAGCGGGGATGGAAGAGACCAGATTATTATTATGATTCCGTCAAACCAATCGTCAATGTTGGGAGAGGCTCTCCTACTGGAGTGATGGTATATAGGCATACAGCCTTTCCGGAGCATTATCATGATGCCGTATTTTATTGTGATTGGACATTTGGAAAAATATACGTGACCTCAACTTCTACTAGATCAGTTGCTTCAGAGTATCCTGTGGCAGATATTTTTCTTGAATCATCTGGTACCAATGGATTTGCGCCAAGTGATATTGAATTAGCTGAAGATGGTTCCATTTTTGTTGCTGTTGGCGGTCGAGGTACTACTGGCTCTGTATATAAGATTAGTAGAATCAATTCACCTAAATCATCATATCGCATTCCATTAAAAAGCGTTGGATATAAAGGATTTTCTAAATCTGGTGCAAAGTCAGGGCAGGGGTTTTCATTTGATGAATCAATGATTGTCGCAAGGCATCTTGATAGAACATTAATTGAATCAAGTTTGGATGAGAGAATGAAGATAATGCGCCAATTGATGAAAGCCCTAGGCGATTGGAACCTTTCGGATCCTTCTTGTGAAACTTTAACTGGATATGAAATTTCGTATGATGAAATTTTTAATGAAGAAAACAATGATCTCCTCGTGCTTTCCAGAAATTCATGCCGAACGTTACTCCATTCATTAAATTCTGAGGAGAGGAAAGAAGCTGCGAGGATGACTGCAATGCTTAAAGATCCTCATCCTATATCTCTAGGGTTGATAGCTGATTTTCTTACGACTAGTTCTAAACCTGAAGATGATTTTCATTATCTTGCATGTATTTCATGTCTTCCAATAAATATTGATAAACGAATTTTGGAGAATATTGCTGAGGCTATACTAAGGCTAGATTCAAAAATCAAAGGCAAGCAGGTGAGATCTAAGCAAAACTATATTGATCGTCTAAATGAAGTTATTAGGGGTATTTCAAAAAATGGGAACATCTATGATCAAATTATAAAGAGTCCATCATTTCTCAGGCTTAACCACGTTGGTATTGCAAATGCATTTCCTCAAGCCTATCGAGAATTAGCAGCGCAAAAATTTATTAAATTTGTAAGAAATAATATCAATAGCCAATGGAGAGCTGACTTAATTGATCTTCTTTCTTGCCTAGATTTTGATGTTACTAGTTCACTTTTTCGTAAGCTAGCAGGAAACCCATCATTGATGAAATCTTGTGTTTTTGAGTTATCTAAAAAGCCGAATGACAAAGATAGGGCGTTATTTGTAGCTGGTCTTGGATCACCAGATAAAGATCTACAAGTTATTTGTGCTCGTGCTTTAGATGCCATTGGTCCTAAGAGAGAGGCCAATGAGCTTCTTGCTCTATTTAGAGTTTCAGATTCAAAAATTAGTTTACCATTAATCGAAAAATTAGCAGATAGAAATTTTGAGAATAAAGTGGGAGCAATGAAATGGTTGGGTTCTAACTATCCAGTGATTGCCAAATCAATAAGTTCTGATCAGATTAATGCTGATATTGACTGGGAAAATATATTTTCTCAGGTAGACTGGTCAAAAGGGAACCAATCAAAAGGTAGGGTTATTTTTTCTGAAAGAGCATGTCAATCATGTCACCTTTCTGCAAATGCTCTTGGTCCAGACCTTTCAGGGGTAGCTAAGAGATTATCTCCTAAAGATCTTTTTCATTCTATCGCCAATCCAAATACTGATGTTCCTCCGTCTTATCGAGCTACAATATTCACTTTAAAAAATGGAGTGAAACACATTGGAAGGATTGCATTTTATTCGGCTGATGGTGTTATTATTAGAACTGCTCTTGGAAAGACTATACGATTAGATGAGGAGGATATTGCAAGTCAAAAGGACTGGAGTAATTCCATTATGCCTGAGGGGTTATTAATTGGTTTGAGTTCTACTCAACTTTCAGATTTGTATGCTTATATTAAAACACTATAGAAATCATTCTGTAAATTTTGAGCCACAGTGATAACAAAAAATTGCATTGTCATGATGTTTGTCACGGCTGCATTCAGGGCATGAACGGCCACTAGCAGCTTGTTCGGTTGGATTGTTGATTGCGCCTATCACAATGCCTGTGGGTACCGCGATTATTGCATATCCAACTAAAACCATAATGCTAGTGATGACCTTTCCTATAGCGGTAATGGGGTAAACATCGCCGAACCCTACTGTGGTTACTGTTATTATTGCCCAGTATATACTTGTGGGAATACTACTAAAAGACTCATTCTTCGAGCCCTCCACAATATACATTATTGAACCAGCCACTGTTACTAAGGTAAGTATGAAAAATAGAAAGACAAAAATTTTACCGCTACTATCACGCATTGCGCGGACGAGTTTATTAGAATCTCCAACGAGATTCATTAGTTTAAGAATCCTGAAAACGCGAAGGACTCGTAGTATTCTGACCATTGCCAGATAGTGCGCGCTATCCTCTTGGAGTATTAGAGTAATCCACAGTGGAACCCAAGAAAGAAGGTCTATTAGTCCATAAAAGCTAAAAGCATATTTAAGAGGTGACTTAACTGAGTAAAGCCGTGCTCCATACTCTAGCATAAAAAGAATAGTGAAAACCCACTCTGCCGTTCTAAGAGCCTGGCCGTGATTTACACGAACCGCTTCTAAGCTTTCCAACATTGTTGCAAGAACAGCTAAAAGAATTAATAGAAGTAAAATTAAATCAAAGCTCTTTGATCCCACAGTATTGTGATCAAAAATAATTTTGCGAACTTTTTCACGAAAATTAATAGTTTCAAATGAACTGCTTCCCCCCATTTAATAATTTATACTTCTATATAGAGACTTGTGCAAAGAAGTTAATAATCATTATTCTTGATCTTAATTAATTTTGCTTAGTCGAATAGACCTAAAATCTGAAGATGTTTCGTAACTAGCTATACCAAAGGGTTGACACTTTTCTATTGCGCCAGGCCTAATAGATATGGTTTTGTTAGAAATTAATGAATTGACTACTATGCGGTCATCTATCCAACATCTAATGCGACCATATGATATCTCTATTCTGATGTTGTACCATTTATCGTTTTCATACCTAAGAGTACTTCTAGTGGAGTTACGATTTGCATCTAGGTAATCAATATTTGATAGACCAGTAACCTGCCCTCCCCACGCACCGGCAACGAAGGTGCAACAAGCATTCTTCTCTGGAACAGGAAATGTTATTGCACAAAAAAAATCTCTTCCTTCAGTTTTCCGAACTTCTACGTTTATTTCATATTCCTCGCCAGGTGGATTAAAATTCTCTTTATCAACCACGATACCAGTAAATGGTTCACCGCGACCAAAATTAATTAAATTATTGTTAACGGTTACCTGACCTCCAGATCCATCAAAATTGAGAATTTTCCATCCGCTCAATGAATTTCCGTCAAATAATTGAATATAAGATTTAGAATTAGTTTCCTTTTTTGAATTTACATTCTTTGAAGAGCAGGAAAAAGAATATAGAATAATTACTGCTGAGATTATAGTCTTAGCTTTTAACATAAGATTTAAACCTTGTGTAAATCTGTGTTTTCTCTAGTACAAATATCAGTTATCTTAAAATGAAAATTTTGAATATTTCTCGCATAGTTATACTTATACTATTATTTAGTAATTTTTTGCATCCATCACTATTCGCCCAAGATGGATTATTTGCCCCGAAAAAAAATACACCAATCTTAAAAGCACCCGAACCTAAAAACCTTCAAGATGCTAAGAAATTATTTGTTAGTAACTATGTAGATATTGCAAGGGCTACTCATGAATCCAGTCTGAACCAAGCCATAGTTTTAGAAAAATCGATTAAAGCTTTTTTAAGGAGTCCTTCAAAAGAAACTCACAGGCTAGCCAAGATTAGTTGGATTCAGGCGCGTTTTCCTTATCTTCAAGGTGAGGTGTTTAGAAATTTAGGATTAAGTGCCAGTGATAACAAACGCAAAACTTCGAGTTTAAATGGTTGGCCGATTAAACCAGGGACCATTGATTATACAGTCGATGATCCGATATCAGGAATTGTGCCGAATAGTAAAAATTATCCAAAAATAGATAAAAATTTAATTCTTCAATTAAACCAGGATAATGAAAAGGTTGTAATTTCAAGTGGGTATCATGTTATTGAATTTTTGCTTTGGGGTGAAGATAATCAGATCGATGGAAGTGGGGACCGGCCTTTTGCAGATTACGATCAATCTCAAAACCCATTAGCAAAAAGAAGGGCTTCATATTTGATGAATTCCGTAGAGTTGCTAGTCAATGAATTAGGAGAAGAAGTCGCAGAGTGGAAAGAGGGAGATAATAACAATTTACTTGGACAAATTAATAAAATGGCGATTAACGATTCCATAGCTTTTATTCTCAAAAGGGTAAAAAAGTTATCTGATTCTATATCGAGCAAACAAATAGATAGCTTGTTAGCAGAGAAAGCTAAATTTATTGAACAATCATCATTTAGTGATTCTACGCACTTTGATTTCTTGCACTCTGCTGCAGGGATCTCCAATCTATTTGCGGGAGCTTATGTTGGTTTAGACGGTAAGCTAAAAGTTTTAGGTCTAGGTTTGATTGGATTAGCAGAAAAAATTCCTGAAACTGAATCATCAGAACTTCGCTCTCTGATTAATAGCGTAATGCGGAACGCTCAGGCTTTTAAAGGCCCTTTTGATGCGCTGGCTTTAGAAGACAAAGAAGATCAAGCTTATATTAGAACAAGAGCAGCCGTCACCGCCCTCTCTAAGAGTTTGAAATTATTGTCTCTAAGAATTGATAATTTATCTAAAATTATAAACTGATTATTGGTTGCTAATATTTAGGCGATAGAAAGTCTTATTAGCAGATTCAGTAAACTTTTCAGCAGATCGATAGATAATAGTTTTTGTCCCATTACCATTATCTTCTGATGAAACTAGTATAAAATCAGTTGAAGCATTAGACCAATCCTTGAGATTGCTACTCACTTGTATTTCTTCATTAACCGCAGTTGCATTCGTATTTTTCTGAAATTCAAATATAAGGTATGGGCTTAATTCGTTATTTATATTCAAATTAGCTATTTTTATTTTTGGTATTTTTATAGAATTCGAATCAGAGTCACTCGTACCAAATGCATATTCGAGAAACGCACTCAAACCATCAGCATCTTTATCTTCTTCAGGATTTCCATTAAAGGATTGCCCATCCTCTTGACCGGGGCTTCCACCAATATTTGAACTAGCACTCCAGCTTGTTGGTATAGAATGATCTGGGTTTTGATCAGGTTCATTTAAGGTCAATGTGAACCCGTCACCATCAGGTGAGGTCGGCCAAGGTTCGGCATCGTTATAAGAAAAATCTTTAATTGTTGTTCCATCCGGTGAGACAATAAGAATTTGTTCTCCGTCATTGCTAAGATTTCCGGCAAAATTACCTCCAATAATTGCTCTCGAGTTGGAATATCTAAAATTGAATGCTTCAATATTGTCAACCAACACTACGCGCCCTCCTGGAGGTAATACAAGCGCTTCAGCACTTAGCGTGTTATCAAAATCAAATTCAATTCCTTGGCTGAAGCTAACGCCGCCAAGATCTATGGAGCGTGTCGAATCAACATTCAAAAGTTCTATAAATTCAAAGTCTCCACGACTTTCAAAGCCTGCTTCTTTTTCTTCATCAGTGGCAGCTCCAGGTCTATAGTTTATCTCGGACACCACAAGATTGTTGGATGATGCAGGCACCGTGTTAACCTTAAATATAGCGCTACTGATTGGCGTCCAATCAACACCGTCGAATATTCTCGATTTCACTTCAACTCCTCCTTCAAGCTTAATAGGGCTCTCATAGGCTAGGGCATTTGGTGACGGGCTGTTACCAGAGCCCGCGGTTCCAACAAGTTCAAATCGCCATAGAGCGTCACTACTGTTTTGACCTGCATTGAGGCCGTGCAAGGCTAGCATATTTTCTCCGGCCTTGAGTGATCCGATATAAGGAGTTATATCAAACTCGACAAATTGCATGGCAAGGCTGTCGCTGTGAGAGGATGTTGCCCTTGAATTCCACGACACTTCGGCAGGGCTTCTTTCTGAGTCTCTCGTTACTTCTTGCCCATTAAGGTACGCAACAAAGCTATCATCGTACTTGACTCTTAATGTGAGTTGGGAAAAATTTTCGACTTGTTCCTGAGTCACATTGAATGGAACGCGAATGTAAACTGATGGGTTGATGCGATACATTTCTTCCTCAACGTCAACACCAATATCTGCATTGTATGTTCCTGATGGGCTTCTCTCAATACCGACTCCTTGCTGACCAGCTGTCCAGTTTTCTCCATTTGGCGGAGAAGATGGATTTGTCCATTCTGATACACCAAGAGTACTNCCACCGTTAGTTTCAGAAGGAACGAGAACTTGGCAGTTGGAATCTTCTTTGATAAGAGTCGTTACTATACCCCTTGAGTTTCCTGGTACTCTAGGATCAGAACCATCGATAGTATAGTAAACAGTAGATCTAGACCAATTATTAGGATCAGAAATTCTTAGCCGGAAGTTAGAGCTAACCTCTCCACCAAATTGATTGTACTCTGGAGGTTTTGCGTAATCAGAATTTCCTGCCGAAGTTCCCTTAGATTGCGTTTCCACCCAATCCATTCTCTGTCTTAGCCANTTTTTCATCCAGTCAACTTCTGCCTGATGGGTTCTTCTTGATTGGTAACCGCTTGCATTTGGCCAAAGGTATCTACCAAGGTCTCTCCACTTATTAAAGTTTCTCGTNACTGCTGATTCGCCTTGGTCATTCTTACCATCTAAAATACTGTCCCATCTATCAATTTGGCTCATTAAATTCTCTGTACTAAAAGTACTCCTACGAAGTTCCCAGAAACGGTCCCAGTAGGCTAACCGGAATTCTCTACTTTGAAATAGCCTTTGATACCAGTAGTAGTCGGAACCGCCTACTTGGGGGTAATACCATCCTCGTGGATTTTCGCCCCCTAGGTAGTTAGCATTTCCAAGGCCAAGGTTGTAGTCCCAGACTGGTAAAGAGCGCATTTTATCGTAACGCGGTTTAACGAAGTAGGAGCTAATTCTGTAACCATCAATTTCTTTAAAGCATTCAACGAATAAGTGGTTATCAATAAAGCTCTTAACATTAATATAACCGCCATAACCCTTTTCGGGATCCTCAAAGTCTTCGCCATGCAAGGCGCGTTCATAATCGTTAATATGATTTTTNAGGTAATTTAATTGAACTGTACTTACTCTCTCGGGGTCGTGCATGTCCAACGGGACTCTTTCAACGGCAGTAGACCATGGTTGACTGTATGGAGACTTATCTTTTTTGAAAATATACCCTCCCTGTATCAGTTCTGGGTCGGTCACATCATTCTCTAGGGGTTCAATTTCAACGCGACCATCAGAAATTTTAATTTTTTCCATGAGCACATAAACGCCCCTATAATCACTCATTGAAACGTCACTGCCTCTCCGGGTATTCATGAATAACTCTACGAAACGAGTGCGAACACCTCCCTGATTTCCCCACAAGTCTCTTGCGAGGTTATAGACCATTACATTACGCATTAGAGTTTTATCGGAGTAAGGAGCATGAATAATCCAATCTGATTCTTTGGGCATTCCAAGAACAGACTCATCCTTGTCCTCTCCTTCATTATTAACAATTTCCCATGCATATTGTTTTTTGGCGAAGCCTGATGAACTCTGACCTCTGATATGCATTCCGCTTCTACCTTGAAAGTCGGTAGGTCCTGTCATGCGAGCTAAACCGTCTTCAGGATTCTTGTCAATGACCACATTGTAAGTGAATCTNAAGTTTCTGTTTCCATCATCAAGATTTGCTCCATCAGAGTCTACAACGATGATAGGTAAGGCAGAATTAAAGTTTACAACATTTGAATTAAGTTCGACAAATGTCCTGCTTCTTACAGAGCTTGGGTCTCGGCCTGGTTCGAAGATTCTTGCCCTAATCGTTGTTGTTTCTCTTATAGTGATTGGATTTCCATCATAAATTGCTGACCTTGATGAAGGNGNGTTATTATTTGTTGTATANCTAATAACAGCATTTGGAGATTCGGGAGGTAGGATAGTTAGTTGGATGCTTCCGTTAAAGAGTCCACCAGTTTTGTCAAATTGGACTTCCTCTCCAGGGGCAGTAGCAAATTGTGGAGAGGTGTTTACCGCTCCAGGAGTAGGTTGGTCAAAGTATCCAAATGTATTTGCTTCAACAAGTTCTCCAAAGCTTACGTCTTCGACTTGTTCACCGTAATTGAATTCACTTAGTATTGTTAATCCATTGGGCTCTAGGAAAACAAGCTGACCATTGTCTCCATCCAATGAAAAATTAGCATGAAGCTCACTTTGTGGGGTTCTGCGATTTTTTCCAGAAGCAAAAACGACAAGGTATTGATAAGGCGCAATAGTAACCGATGGAAATTCCCACTTTGTTAAGTCCTCGGTATTATCTGATAAATAGTACCCTTCTAGATCAACAGCCGTTTCTTTACCATTGTAGATTTCAATCCAATCTGAGGTTTCGTTGTCTTCATCTTCAAGTATGGAGTCATTTCTGGCGCAGAATTCGCTGACAAAAAGTTTACCATTACGAATTGGATCTGGGTTNTCTGGGTTGTCTGGGTTGTCTGGGTTGTCTGGGNTGTNTGNTGATTCTGTAGTGATTGTGATATTGTCGATAAAGAGGTCCTGATTAGCCCCGCCAACTCTAGCTGATATAATAAAAGT